>JAJFGM010000519.1 GCA_021776145.1 Kiloniellaceae bacterium
GCCATATCCAGCAGATTGAGCGTGCCGACGACGTTGACCTCGAGAGCCCGCGGGATGCCGCCAAGGCCGGGATTGTCGGGGTCCGTCGATGCCAAGCGGTCGATAGAGGTCACGGTGGCGCCATGCACGACTTCGGTGAAAGCGAGTTCGGCGGCGAGGTTGGCCAGCAGTTGGCGATCCAGGACATCGCCCCGGACCAGCGTGAGGCGCGCGGCGACCGGCGCCAGAAAGGCCCGCAGCGCGCTATCGGCCGGCGCGGAATCGAGCACCACGGCGCGACCTTCGACGTGCGTTTCCAGCCAACGACGCGCCAAACAGCTCATTACGAAACCGCCGCCGCCGGTAATCAAGATCGTCATTTCTTGCTCCCCAATGAGCCGGAACCACAGGCACGGCGGATCCATAGATAGGAACCGAAGCCGACGCCGAGATTGGCCAGCAAGGCCGCCGCGAAGATGCCCTCGACGCCGAACAGCCAGCGCCCCAGCAACGCCAGCGGCAGATAGACGACGAAAACCCGCAGTGTCGAAATGCCGACCGCCGGCAAGGGCCGGCCAAGACCGTTGAAGGCGGCAATGGCGATCATCGCGAAACCATAGGCGGCATAACTGATCGGCACCATCGAAAGATAGGCCCCGGCCACGGCGACGATGGCCGGGGCGTCATTGAACAGCCGCGCCAGGTCCGAACCGACCAACGCCAGAAGCAGCGCCATGGCGCCGCCCCAGACAAGACAAAAGCGCCCCAGCAGCCGCACCGCCTGGCGATTGCGGTCCCAGCGTCCGGCGCCCATGTTCTGTCCCATGAAGGGCCCGATGATGGCCGAGATGGCAAAGAAGGCGACCATGGCGACGGCCTCGATGCGGGTGGCTACGCCAAATCCGGCAACGGCCTCGAGGCCGAAAGGCGCGATCATGGCGATGATGAGGCCGTTCGACACCGGGATGATGACCTGGGTCCCGGCCGCCGGCAGGCCGACATGCAGGACGGCCCGCCAGGAGCGCAGCATTGCCGCCATACCCAGCCAACGGAAACTCAACATGCGCAGACGGAAATGCAGAACCGAGAGCGAGACCACGAAGGTCAGGGTGCGGGCGATGACCGATGCCAGCGCGGCGCCCTGTAACTCGAGCCGCGGCATGCCGAAAAGGCCGAAAATGAGGATCGGGTCGAGCGCCACGTTGAGCAGCGAGGTCGAGATCATCATCAGCCCCGGCAAACGCGCATCGCCGGTGGCGCGGATCCCCGCCATGCCGACCATCGGCACGACGAGGAAGACCATGCCGAGGTACCAGATCTCCATGTAGTCGCGCAGCAACGGCAGCAATTCGTCGCTGGCCCCCAAGGCGCGGAACAGGGGATCGATCGTGGCGATGCCGAGCAACGCCAGAATGCCGACGATGACGAAGGCCAGCAACATGGCATCGCTGGTCAGGCGCCGGACATATTCGCGGTCGCCCGAGCCGATGGCGCGCGCCAGCACAGAAGAGGTTCCGGACCCAAGGCCGATGGCCAGTGAAATGAGCACCATGACGACCGGGAAGGTAAAAGAGATCGCGGCAAGCTGCCGGGTGCCCAACTGGCCGACAAAAAAGGTGTCGGCAACGTTGAAGAGAATCATCGACAGGATGCCGCCCAGCATCGGCACGGACATCGCAACGAGATGCCGGCCGACCGGACCCTGGGTCAGACGCGGCGGAACCGCGACCGCGCCTTGGCTCGAACCCGGCGCGCTGTTTTCTTCTATACCGACCAAACCGTTGCAAACCGTTGATGTTTCGCGCCGTCGAGGATGCGCCCGGTTGCTGATTAGTCGGGCGTCTTCCGCGCACGCAAGCGGCCCGCGCCAACTCAGCCTACAAGGTCAGCCGGTTCCGCGCAGCCGCCGCGTTTCCACCTCGTCGCAAATCCCCGCGGCGGAGACGGCGACGCCATAGTCGCGCCGCGCCGCCTCGACCGAGACCAGGCCATTCAGTACGTCCTCGACCACCGCTTCGAACGGCCGCGAGAAGGCTTCACCCAGGCCGCCGCCGCCTGGCATCTCCAGCACCAAGCGTTCGCCACTCGCCACCGGCTGACGGCCCTTGGCCTTGAGTCTCGCTCCCGACTGCAATCGCACATCGCCGCACTGACCGGGCGCCCCGCCGCCACGCCCACGCGCCGGGTAGGTGACCCGGTCGAACATGGTGGAAATGGCAAAGGGCGCACCCTCGGCATGGGTAATCTCCATGACCTGGCCGAGGCCGCCGCGATGCCGGCCCGGACCGCCGGAATCCTCGCGGTACTCCTTGCGCCAGACGATAATCGGGGCGACGGACTCGTTGATCTCGACCGGCGTGTTGCGGACGCCGGAGGGAAACGCCGTCGCCGAAAGTCCGTCCTTGCCCGGGCGGGCGCCGGTGCCGCCGGAATGGAACATACCGACGGCGAAGGGCGTGGCATCGCCATATTCGGCTTCGCCGACCAATCCGTGCCCACCAAGCACCACCGGGTTCCACAGGCACGAAGTGCCTTCGGCCGGCACACGTTCGCCGATGGCTTGGTGAAGGCAGCCAAGCACCACGTCGGGCAGCATCTGGCCGATGGCGTGGCGGGCGGCGACGGCACAGGGGTGTTCGGCGTTAAGGATGGTGCCGGGCGGCGCGGTAACCCGGATCGGCGCCAGCGATCCGGCATTGTTGGGCACCTTGCCGCCGACGATGCAGCGTACGCCGAACGAAGCATAGGCCTGGGTATAGGTGATCGGCACGTTGATGCCATAGGTCGAAACCGGCGAGCTTCCCGTGAAATCGATATCGATGCCATCGGCGCCGATCACCATGCGCGCCACCAGATCGACCGGACGCTCGTAGCCGTCGACGCGCATGGCGTTCTCGTAGGCGCCGAAGGGCAGCGCCCGAATTTCCTCGAGCATGGCACGCTCGGAGCTCTCGATCACATGCCGCGAGAGCATGGCGAGATCGGCCAATTCGAACTCTTTCATCATATCCCGCAAGCGGCGGCTGCCGGTGTCGTTGCAGGCAGCCAGGGAATAGATATCGCCCTCCACCTGGACCGGTTCGCGCACATTGGCGGCAACGATAGCCAGCAGGGACTGGTTCATCTCGCCATCCTTGGCCAGCGGCATGATCGGCACATAGAGGCCTTCCTCGTACACCTGTCGGCCATCCGGACCGAAGCCGATGCCGCCAACGTCGACGACGTGGCTGGTCGAGGCGAAGAGCGCCACTGCCTGGCCCTTGTGGAAGGTCGGCGTGACGACGGTGAAGTCGTGCAGATGCCCGGTTCCCATCCAGGGGTCATTGGTGATGAAAACGTCGCCTTCGCGCATTTCGCGGGCCGGATACTTGTCGAGGAAAAAGCCAACCGAGGCGGCCATGGCGTTGACGTGTCCGGGCGTCCCGGTCACCGCCTGCGCCAGCATGCGCCCGTCGAGGTCGAAGACGCCGGCGGAGAGATCGCCAGCTTCGCGCACAGAGGTGCTGAAAGCGGTGCGGATCAGCGTCTGCGCCTGTTCCTCAACGACAGACAGCAGGCGGTTCCACATGATCTGCATGTGGATCTGTTGCAGCGCGGAATTACGCTCTTCGAGTCGGGGCATCGCGTTCGGTTTTCCTTCACCTGCTCCAGACAGCGGAACAGGCCCCAGGCGTTACAGACTGGCATGATGCAGGCGGCCCGCTATCAAATCACCTGTTTTTTTCAGATTCATGCCCGGGTCGGGCACGGGCGTCCCGTCACGACCGCGACTGGCTGGTCCGCAAATCCTCGAGTTTCCCACGCAACACGTCCGCCTCGCCATCAATCTGCGCCTCGTCAGCTTCCAATGCGGCGCGCAGATTGGAGTAGAAGACTTTCAGCAGATCGCTGATCGGCAATTCGAAAGCGAACAGCCGGCGCAGCCAGGCCTCGTCCAAGCAGTTGAGGGTGTAATTGCCGAGATTGGCATCGAAACTCTCGAGATCGAGCGCCCAGGCCTCCGGCGGGTGCTCGTAATAGGGCGAGATCTTCAGGTTGTCGATCTCGGCCCAGCCCCTAGCGGCATTTTCCAGCGCGGTGTACCAGCGAATGTCACCGTGGGCGCCGCTGCCGATCATGAAGTAATTGCGCGCCACAAAAGCGTGCAAGGCAAAGACCTTCCAAAAGAAGGGATCCTGGAAAATCACCGGCAGCAGCGCGCGCTTAAAGCTCATCTCGGTCTTGAAATGATGGACCAGTCGTTCGTAGGCGCGAAAAACCGGAAAGCACGGCGCGAAGGTTGGCAAGTAACGATAGATGTGGGCCGCCGGCAGGCCCTTGAAGGCGCCCTCGCGAACCCGCGACGGTGTCGTTGGCGCAACCCTACCGCAGAGCCGCGCTATGTCCGCCGCGTATCCCATGTAACACTCGTCGGCCATCATGAAGGGCAAGGAGAGGTCGACCCAGGGAATCCATATCCGCCCCTTGAAGATGGCCGGCAGTGTCCATTGCAGATCGAGGCCCGGAAATCCGAAGCTATCGGCCGGGGTGCAGCCCGCGATGTAAGACGTGAACAGGCCTTCGGCAAAGGCCTCTTGCATGATCATGTCCGAGCGCAGTTTGAGGACGATCCCATCGGGCACGGACAGCGCGGCCAGGGCGGCGCGCACGGCACTGCTCTGGTAGTGGACCGAAGCGAACGCGCCGCCGTCGGCAAACATCGTCTCCGGCTCTGGCTGGGGCGGCGTCACCAGCATCACGCCCTGGTCCGCCAGGCTGGCGATAAAATCGCGATGGGCTGCCGCCTGCTCGGCCCAAGTGCAGTAGACGACCTGATCGATGACACCGCGCGCCAGAAGCGCCGCAAAGGGTGCGAGGCAGCGCCGCAGAAGCTCGCGATTGCGGATCAGCCCGGTCACGACAACCGCTTTATGAGAAATTTCCGGCATGGCCACGCGGGGCAGGCTGCCGCCGCTGGCCGAGTCGAGGCAAGGGTGTCCCGGGCGTGGCACAGGCGTGCCGACGCTGCCCTCCGCCGCATGGTTGCTAGCGCATGGCGATCAGGCGGGCGTTTTCGGTGACGAAGTAGAGCGTTTCGTTGGCAACGACCGGCGCCGCGGCAACGGCTCCAGGCAGTTTGAGGGTGCCGAGTTCGCTGCCGTCGTAGGGTGATATGGCCTGGGCGATGCCATGCGAACCCGCGACAATCAACCGATCACCGGCGAGAACCGGGCCGACCCAGCGAATTGGGTCTTCCAAATCTTCTTCGTTCTCGAAACGCGCGAGGGGACGCACCCAGCGAATGCGGCCGTCTTGCCGGCGGACGCACAAGAGTTGCGCATCGTTGGTCAAAACAAAGACGTACTCTCCGGCGGCCCAGGGCGTTTGCGTGCCGCCGACGTCGGCCTCCCAGGCCCGCACGCCCTGGCGCAAGTCGATCGCCACCATGCGGCCCGAATGGCTGATCGCATAAACCACGTCACGGTCGATGACCGGCAATCCGCGGATCTGCGCTATGTCGGCCAAGGGGTCGATACGGTTGAGGGTCGCCAGGCTTTCGCCCCACAACACACGCCCGCTATCGGCCTGTAGGCTAATGACGTCGCCCGAGGAATAGGGCGCGATGACGACATCGCCCGCAACCGCCGGCGAGGCCGACCCAAGCAGGCCCGCGGCCTCTTGCACACCGATGTGGCTCCACAGCCGGCGACCGTCGCTCGCGCCCATGGCGACCAATTGATTGTCCAGCGTCACAACAAAGACGCGCCCGCCATTGGCCGTCGGCGCGCCACGTACGGGGCCGGGAACGCCTTTTTCCCACAACACCTCGCCGCTCTTGGCATCGAGTGCAAAGACCTTGGCGAAGCCGGTGGAAACAAAAAGGCGTTCTTCATCGTAGGCCAGGCCTCCACCGAAAAAACCGTCGTCTTCCGCCGCATCTTCCAGGTCGATGCGCCACAGGCGTTTTCCGTCGCGCGCATTGAAGGCGGTAACCACAGAATAGGGATCCATGGTGAAAACGAAGCCTCCGACCACCACGGGCTGTGCCAGGATCGGCGCTTCGTCGTCCACGCTTTGGCCCAGATCCGCCGTCCATACGGTCTGCGGCGCGGCGCCGAGCGCCAAGTGGTACATGGCATGCGTCGGCGACCCGCCGGCATGGCTCCAGTCGTTGTTCACATAGGGAGGCGGCAGGCGGACCTCGGCGTCTTGGATGCTGGGGTCGGCGTCGAGGCCGCGGTCAAGCGTCAGGATTGCGATGCGCCGGCCCGGCAGCGGCGGACCGTCATCGCCTTCGCCGAGGAAATCCGGCAGACCGCACGCCGCAACGGTAAGGCAAAGACCGCTCACAAGAATTAACCGGCGCAATAGGGCACCGGGGAAACAGCGGTTTGACATGCGGCCAAAGCCCAAGCCGGGTATCATTTTTTCAATGTAGCCAAGAGTTGGGTCGCACGACGGCGAAGGTTACCCGGCGCTCCGGCCTCGTCGGCGATCTCGGTCAAATGGGCGCGCGCGGTGTCCGTATCACCGGCATTTAGGGCCAGCACCGCCAGCAGTTCCAGGGCCGAGGCGCGATAGGGCGCGCCGGCTGCGGCGAGTGGCTGCAAGCGCGCTTCCAGCGCGCTCGGGTCACCATCGTCAATCTGGTGGAGGACCGAGAGCAAGGTTGCGATGCCTTGATAGGCCGCGCCGGACGAGGCGTTGGACGCAAGTGCATCCCACAGGGCTATAGCGGCATCGCTGTCGCCACTGGCCGCCAGCAGACGCGCCTGTTCAAACTGAGCCAAGAGCCCATAGCCACTGCTGTCTTCAAGCGCGGCAAGGGCTTCTATGGCTCCGGCCTGGTCGCCGTCATCCGCCAATTCGAGGGCCGCCGCAAAGTCCGCCGAGCGTTTCGAGCGCTGGTCCAGATCATAGGCAATCCATGCCTGATAGCCGCCAGTACCGACAACAACGACCGCCGCGACGATATAGACATATAGGCTGTATTTGCGCCACCACTCCTGCGCTTTGTCACGCCGGAGTTCTTCATCGACTTCCTGGAAAATATCGGCCACGAATGTACCTCGAACCTTGCCTCAAGCGGGCGCTAACATACTTGCCTCGCCGGCCTTGATAAAGGCCATTCGCAGCCAGTCGCGTCCCCGGCCGATACGGCTCCGCGTTTTGCCTGGCAGGCGGTCGGCAAACCGCCAAGCACAGCGCCGGAATTCCGGGCGGAGGTCAGGCGGCCCGCCATTTTATGCCGCAGCCCATGGACGCAATTTGCTCACGCGGCCCGTGACCGGTCTCCGCCACCAAGGTCATGGCCTCGTAGAGCTCGCGCCGTGCGCCTTCGACCAAAGAGGTCTTCGATTCGTCGAGGCGACCGCGATACTGCAATGCAAGATCACTGTTGAAGCCAAAAAAGTCCGGCGTGCACACGGCGCCGTAAGCGCGCGCAACCGCTTGGCTCTCATCGTGCAGATAGGGAAATGTGAAGCCGTGCTTGGCCGCGAAAGGTTTCATCTCCTCGAATGAATCCTCGGGATAGGCCGCCGCATCGTTGGCATTGATCGCCGCGACGCCGATCCCGATCCTGCTCAACTGTTCGGCCTCATGCGCGAGACGGTCCGCCACCGAACGTACATAGGGGCAATGATTGCAGATGAACATGATCAGGGTCCCGCGCGGACCACGGATTTCGTCAAGACCATAGGTCTTGCCGTCTATGCCCGGCAATTCGAAGGCGATCGCTTGCCAGCCAAATTCGCAGATTGGTGGAACCGCGGCTGCCATACCGTTGTCCTTTCTGTGTTTTTCTCATCATGAATACGACATGAGCGGCGCCATGGCGGGCTCTATCCGGACGATAAGCTAACATTATATTTACCCATCGCGGCGAAAATTCAATTGCGGGCATAGTCCGTCACGGCGAGCCAACAAAGCTCGTGGGAGTTTTGGCCGGTGACGTGGACGGGCGAACGCCGCAACAGGAAGTCATGGCCCGAAAGGACGTCAAAGTATGACCCGCTTCGCCGCAGCGATTGCAATTCTCGCGGGTCTGGCCGCCTGCGATCCGGTTACCAATACGGCCATGGTCGGAGCCAGCCTGGTCAGCCTTTCCTATACCGACAAGACCATTGGCGACCACGTCGTATCCTGGGCCACGGACAGCGACTGCGCCCTGCTCCATGCCTCGAACTCCGAGCCCTATTGCAAGCCCCACAAAACGGAAGAAGACCTCGAACGTGAACGCGCCGAAGCTGAAGCCGAACGCATGGCACAGGGTCACTGCTATCGCTCGCTGGGCAACATCACATGTTTCCGCGAACCTGACCCCAACCACAGCAGCACCGCCAAGGTCAATTGATCCGCACGGCGACCGCTGATCGATAGACGAAGGCCAGATACCGGCAGATTTACAACAAAATGCCGCCTCCCGGCTGGACGCAAGCGACGGAATGGGAGAAACTGATAGTGCCGTGGGACAAAGCGCGGTTGGCCAACGGGACCATCACACTAGATTCAAATATTTAGCGTCCTGATCCTGAAACTCAATGACTTGAATTTCAAGATCAGGACACTAGCCAGGCCACGAAGATTGGGGAGTCGCGCCAGACCAATGAGTCAATTTTACCGGCTGGACGAATTTCGTAAGGCATCGGCGCGAGTCTTCTTCGACCGCCAAGAATTGAAACAGCTGTTTTCACTCTACAGCCGGCACGTCGCATCGGGCGAGTGGCGCGATTACGCCATAGACCAAGCCGGCGGCGCGGCCATCTTTTCGGTGTTTCGCCACACTCACGACGCGCCGGTTTTTGCGATCGCCAAACAACCTGGAGGTCCCGGCCGCGGCCGGGAGTTCGTTGTTTTCAGCGGACGTGAGCGGCTGAAACGCGCCAAGACCCTTCCCGAGGCCCTCAATATTTTCACGAAGAACATAAACCTCGTGCGCTGATAAATTTAACTGAATGAACTTTCCCATCCCGGCTCTTCCTTTAAATCTTTTTTCCCGAACAAGGCCAAAACCCCAAGCCGTACCTCGCTTTTCGCGGCGAGACCATTATCTGGGTTGCCCGGGGTCGGATCACACACCTTTCTTCACCAAGGCAGAAAATTCACCTCCGTCGACAACACGACGCGGCGGGCTTGGTTGCGGCCGGGAGACGAACATGCATGGACTCGGCATCCACGTGTCTCGAAATGGCACCCTTCTTTTCGCGCATAAAAAAAGGACCCCGAAACGGGGTCCTTAGGCAAGGGAGGCGTGTAGGGCTTAAGCTGCGGAGTTAATCCGACCGCCATAGTGGTTGGGGGTCGACCAGAACTGCTGCAAGCGGCGCAGAGCGGCATTGGCGTCGTCAAGCCGTTCGCTTGAGAGATCGCCACTACCGAGCTGTTCGGCGTGGGCGTCGAACAGCGTGCTCAGACCGCGATAGATATCGAGGCCCTTTTCAGAAGCGTGCACATGGAACGACCGGCGGTCGTGCGGCGAACGCTCCTGAATGAGATATCCGTTCTCCACCATCTTCTTGACGTTGTAAGAGACGTTCGAG
>JAJFGM010000520.1 GCA_021776145.1 Kiloniellaceae bacterium
CTCTTCCAGGCCGCCGACGGCCACGACCCTGCCCTCGGACATCAGGACCAAGGTGTCGGCGAGGCGGACGATTTCCTGCATCGAGTGGCTGACATAGACAATGGGAATGGCGAACTCGTCGCGCAGACGCTCGATAAAGGGCAGGATCTCGTCCTTGCGGGGTTGATCGAGCGCCGCCAGCGGTTCGTCCATCAGCAAGAGGCGCGGGTTGGCGAGCAGGGCGCGTCCCAGCGCGACACGTTGTTTTTCGCCGCCCGACAGGTCGCGCGGATTACGCCGCAGAAGCCCCTGAAGCCCGAGCAGGGTGGTGATCTGATCGAGTTCGACGCGGCGCTCGCCAGCTGGCACGCGATTGTAGCCGTACTTGAGATTCCCCTCGACGGAAAGGTGCGGAAACAGGCGGCCCTCCTGAAAGACGTAGCCGAGGCGGCGCTTTTCCGGCGGCAAATCGAGCCCACGGTCGCTGTCGAAAAGCGTGGTACCGTTAAGGGCGATGCGACCGCGATCGGGTCTTTTAAGACCGGCCAGTAGATTGATCAGAGTTGTCTTGCCGGCGCCCGAGCGGCCGAAAAGGGCGACGATGCCGGCGCTGTCGCAGGTGAAGTCGGCTTCCAGGCGGAAGCTGCCCAATTGCCGCTCGACCCGCAGTTCCAGCATGCGCGTCCCCTGCCGGCCTAGGCGCCGATGCGGCGCTTCAGGCGCCGCGCGACAATTTCGGATACGGCCAGAGCCGTCAACGACAACAGCACTGAAATAACCACTAGGCGCAGGGCCGCTGCTTCCCCGTCGGGAACCTGGGTGAGGCTGTAGATGGCGAGGGGCAGGGTGCGGGTCTCGCCGGGAATGTTGGCCGCGAAGGTTATGGTGGCGCCGAATTCGCCAAGACTGCGGGCAAAGCCGAGCAGGGCGCCGACAAGGATGCCGGGGGCCATCAGGGGCAGGGTGATGGACAGAAACACCCAGGCCGGCGTGGCGCCGAGTGTGCGAGCCGCCGTTTCCAGGCGCCGGTCGACCGCTTCCAGCGACAGGCGCATGGCCCGCACGATCAATGGGAAGGCCATAACGGCCGCCGCCAGGGCCGCGCCCTGCCAGGTGAAAGGCAGGGTGATACCAAACATGGCATACAGCCAGGTGCCCAGTGGACCCTGGCGCCCGAGCAGTATTAAAAGCACATATCCGACGACCACGGGCGGTAGCACCAACGGCAGATGAACGATGCCGTTGAGCAAGGTCTTGCCGATGAATTCGTGCCGCGCCAAAAACCAGGCGACCGCCAGCGCGCAGGGCAGGCTGAGCGCGACACTCCACAGGGCGACGCGCAGTGACAGCAAAAGGGCTTCGGTCTCCAGGGCGCTAAGTGCGAACATGGCGGCGCCCTAGTCCGCTTGCCCGGTGGAAAAACCTTGGGCCTGAAAGACCGCCAAGGCCTCTTGCGATCGCAGGAATTCATAAACCCTGCGGACCTCGGGCCGGTCGCGCCCGGCAACGATGGCCATGGCATAGCGCACCGGGGAATGGCTTTCGCGCGGAAAGACAGCGACCTGTCGTACACCGCTCGAAACGCCGACGTCACTGGCATAGACAACCGCCGCCGCGACTTCGCCACGGTCGGCGAGGGCGAGGGCAGCGCGGACATTGGCGACAAATACCAGCTTGCCCTTCAGCCCTTGCCACAGGCCGAGTGTCTGCAGGGCCGATTTGGCGTAGATTCCGGCCGGCACGTGATCGGGATCGCCGATGGCCAGGCGACCATCGCCGAGCAGGGCCGCGAGATCGCTGCCGGGTGTCTCGGCGCTGGGTGTCAGGGTAACCTGTAGCCGCGAGTCCGATGGGGCGATAAGAACCAGTCGATTCGAAAGCAGGTTGTGGCGGCTTCGTGTCTCCACGGCGCCCTTGGAATTGGCATAGTCCATCCATGCCGAGTTAGCGGAGAGGAATATGTCGGCGGGAGCGCCACTGACGATCTGTCGCGCCAGGGTCGAGGAGGCGGCGTAAACAGGCGTGATGCGTTTGCCGTGCTTGGCGATGTAGCGTTCCGCCAGGATGTCGATGGCAGTGGTCGTGCTGGCCGCGCTGAACAGTTTGACGCCCTGCTCGGCCAGGATCTGGTCAGGACCGGCGAGCAGTGCGACGGCAAACAGCAGGGTCCGCGGCCAGGCGCGCACCAGCGATCAGCCCTTGCCGTAAAGGTCGGCTGGATCGATCGTCACCGGCAAGATCTCGCGCACCTCGCCGCTGCCGTCTAGCACGCGGTAGAAACAGCTGCGCCGTCCGGTGTGGCAAGCCACGCCGGTTTGGTCGACGCGCAGAAGTATGGTGTCACCGTCGCAGTCGAGGCGAAAATCGATCAGCCGTTGGCGTTGGCCCGAGATCTCGCCCTTGCGCCAAAGCTTGCCGCGCGAGCGGGACCAATAGCAGACCTGCCCGGTGGCCAAGGTCTCTTCTACGGCCGCGCGGTTCATCCAGGCCATCATCAGCACCTCGCCGCTGTCGTGCTGTTGCGCGATGGCGGGCACCAAGCCCTTGTCGTCGAAAACAACAAGATGTTCGGGCGGAGCCGCCATCGCGGACGGGCGGGCGCGATCGTCTTTTCCTGGCATTTCTCGGCGTCTCCTTACCTAAGAACCACCTCCGTCCGTTTGGCCGGAGGCAGGCTTTAGCCGGCAGCGTTCAGCCGCGCCAAACCACGCTCCAGATCGTCGATCAGGTCGTCGATGTTTTCCAGCCCGGCATGCAGGCGCAGCGCTTGTCCCGTTACCCGCCACGGCACGGCACTGCGGAACTCGCCGGGGGCGGTAGGAATAAGGAGACTTTCATAGCCGCCCCAACTATAGCCCATGCCAAACAACTCCATGCCGTCGAGCATGGCCGCAAGCGCCACATCGCCGCAGGGCTTGAGAAGTGCACCGAAGAGGCCGCTGGCGCCGTCGAAGTCACGTTTCCACAGCGCATGTCCGGGATGGTCCGGTAGGGCCGGGTGCATGACGCGCAGGATTTCTGGACGCCGTTGCAGCCATTCGGCCAGGGCCATGGCGTTCTCTTGGTGCCGCTCCATGCGGACCGCCAAGGTGCGCAGCCCGCGCAGCCCCAGGTAACTGTCGTCCGGTCCGACGGCAAAACCCAGTTGTTGGGTGCGCAGACGGATGCGCTCGTAGAGCTCCTGCTTGGCGACAATGAGCCCGAGCATGGCGTCGGAATGGCCGACGATGTACTTGGTCGCGGCGTGAACGACGATATCGGCGCCAAGCCCGAGCGGCCGGCAGAAATAGGGGCTGGCCCAGGTGTTGTCGGTGGCGACCAGGATTCCGCGTGCATGCGCGGCTTCGGCGATTGCCGGTATGTCCTGCACTTCGAAGGTCAGGGAGCCGGGGGATTCGGTAAAGACCAGGCGCGTGTTGGGGCGGAACAGCGTTGCGATTTCGCCACCCAGGGTCGGGTCGTAATAAGTGGTCTCGACACCGAAGCTTGCCAGGACCTGATCGCAGAAGGCGCGTGTCGGGCGATAGGCGGCATCGGTCACCAGAACGTGATCGCCGATCTTCAAGACCGAGAGCAGGGCCCCGGTGATGGCCGCCAGGCCGGAGGGGGTAACCATGGCCCCATATCCGCCCTCGAGCTGCGCCACGCTGTCTTCCAGCGCGAAAGCGGTGGGGGTTCCGGCGCGGCCGTACTGAACTTCGCCCTTACGCAGCGGCTTGGGCCGATTTCGGAAATCGGCAAGGCTCTCGAAGAGAATGGTCGAGGCATGGTAAACAGGCGGATTGACCGCGCCGTGAAAGGCTGCGGGCTTTCGCCCCAAATGAGCAATTTTGGTTTCAATTTTATTATTGTTGCCTGTTTTGGCCATGATTAATGCATTCCGTTAACTGCACCGATGCCGCATCCAGTGCCCTATCCGCGGATGTTAAGATGGTCGGGCTGGGGCCTTTTTATGCCAGGGGACGTGCTTGCGCGCCAGCGCCAAAGGCGGCGGGTAGCCGCAATATTCGTAGCGATCGCCAACCCTTGGCCAACTTATTTGGCAGGACCTACAGGAAAAATTGCGCTCGCGGCGAGTCGAGTCCTGTTGCCTTTGAGAGCATCATGCTACATGTTGCCGCGTAGCGGACAAACGTCTGTATAGACCCGGTTGATCGAATTTCGTGATTTTGGGTCTCGTGAGGCGAAGATCCGCGAATACATAAACTAAAGAAAAGCAGGGAAGGTTCTATACAATGAAAAGTCTCAAAGTTCTTCTTGCTGCCGCCACGCTGACCGCGGTCGGTGCGGCTGGTGCCTCGGCAGGAACGTTGGACGATGTGCGAGCGAAGGGTCATCTGCAGTGTGGCGTCACTACCGGCTTAGCCGGTTTTGCGACCCCTGATGACTCCGGCAACTGGGTTGGTTTTGACGTTGATGTCTGCCGGGCCGTTGCCGCCGCCATTTTTGGCGACCCGACCAAGGTCAAATTCACACCGACCACCGGTGCCGACCGTTTCCCGACCTTGCAGTCGGGTGAAGTCGACATGCTGGCTCGCAACACGACCTGGACGTTCTCGCGCGACGTCAACCTCGGCTTCGAGTTCGTTGGCGTAAACTACTATGACGGCCAGGGTTTCATGGTTCCCAAGTCGTTGGGTGTTTCCAGCGCGCTTGAACTTGATGGCGCTTCGGTCTGCATCCAGACCGGTACCACCACCGAGTTGAACCTGGCGGACTACTTCCGCTCCAACAACATGCAGTTCACCTCGGTCGTGATTCAGACCGGTGACGAAGCGCGGCAGGCCTATGAAGCCGGCCGTTGTGACGTCTACACGACGGATGCCTCGGGCCTCGCTGCCCAGCGTTCGACCATGGCCGATCCGTCGGCGCATGTGCTGCTTCCGGAAATCATTTCCAAGGAGCCGCTCGGCCCGCTGGTTCGCCACGGCGACCACAATTGGGGCGACGTCGCACGTTGGAGCCTGAACGCCATGATCATCGCCGAAGAGCTTGGCGTGACCTCGGCCAACGTCGAGTCCATGAAGGGGTCGAACAACCCCGAAATCCTGCGTCTTCTTGGCGTTGAAGGCGACATGGGTGAACAACTCGGTGTCTCTAAGGACTGGGCCTACAACATCATCAGCAGTGTGGGTAACTACTCCGAGTCCTTTGAGCGCAACATCGGCAAGGCGACACCGCTTG
>JAJFGM010000053.1 GCA_021776145.1 Kiloniellaceae bacterium
GCGGCCGCACCCCCCCACCTTCGTGCGGAACTTGTTTGGCCGCAACCAGATTTTAGATCCGAAAAAACTTGACCCGCACTACATCAAATAGGTGGAGCAGATTCACCGGGTCAATGGTTCGCCACTGGCGATTCCATGTGACCCGGATCTGCTTGTCTTATGCATTGGACACCGATTGGCGCATCTTCCCAAATGGCATAGAAAAGGCTGGCTCTGGCCAAAATGCTCGGTCCTGTATCGCAGGCAAATCCGCCCACAACAGCAACGCATTGGTCCTCGCCGGAACTGGACGTCAAAGCCTCGACTTCACCGTGAAAGCAGTGCCCTCCGATGGTCCATTATCCGATCGCATACGCTGCACCCGCAGCGGCCGACGTTACTTTAACGCTGCGGTGATCCGACGACGATGGCGTCAATTTCCTCTTCGCCCAGCGCCTTGCAGGCCTCGAGCCTATGCAAGCCGGCGACCAGAACGAAGCGCTGGTTTCCCTGGCGTACCGAGATCGGCACCTGCAGGCCGTTTTCCAGAATGTCCGCGGCCAGAGAGTCGACAAGCGCGGCCTCGGCCTTGCCGCGCCGTTTGGCGGGGATGTAGATCTCTTCGATCCGGACCTTGACGTCTTCCATTTCGCCCTCGTTGCCTCGCCTCCGCCCCGGAGTCCTCAGCCGCGGCGTGCCTCAGCCGCCGAAACCGGAGCCGCCCTGGCGATACTCATCGCGCGGCGGGCTGAAGACGTCAAGCACCGTGGCACCGTCGGGCCCGGCCCGAAAACTGTGCGGCACGTCGCCGGGCGTACGCCAGAAATCGCCGGCCGCGACCGCATGCTCAACTCCGTCCTGCGTGCGCACGCCACTGCCTTCCAGCAACACGCCCCACTGTTCCTGCGGATGGCTGTGCAGGCTGCCTTGTTTGTTGGCCTCGATCCTGACGACCGACAACATGGCCTGTTCGCCCGGGAAGATCCGGGTGACCATGCCCTCGGCCAGTTCGCGGCGAATGCCTTGCGAAAGGTCATGAAGATTGAAGACGACGGGTTCAGTCATGCGTTCACTTCCAATAGCAGATTTACTAAGTCCGGCCGGCGGGGCCGGCGGGATTGTGGGTCGGTGCCCGGCCAAAGACAGGATTATACTAGCTCCGGTGAGCTCTTGTTCTGCAAAATTACACACGAGCAACGATTCCTCCGGCACGGGTCGACGCTACCAGCGGATCAGGTTGAAGTCGGACCCGGAGGGAATGTCGGGATGACTTTCTTCAAAAGCGGGTTGTTCGTCCTCGCTCCAGAAGAAGCCGATCAGGGCGAACCGCCGCCCCCTTGTGACCGGCGTCACCATGTGCAAAAGCGAGCAGGAAAAGACTACGCAGCCTCCGGCCCGCGGCGCGAAGAGCTGCGCCCCATACTCGGGCAGGCGCAGGAAGCCGCCCTCGTAGTCGCCGCTGTTGAGGTTGAGGGTCAAAGCATAGCGGCGGTGCCGGGTGACATTGGTGGTGTTATCGCGATGCGGCGCAAAGCGGCCGCCGTTGGCCGCGTCATAACAGCCGATACGAAAGGGTTCGAGACGCGTCACCTTGAAGTTGAAGGCGATCTCGATCTCGGGCAGCAGGGCCTCGCGCAGGGTGGCCATCAGCTCCGCGTATTCCGGACTATCAAGTGCCAGATAGGCATCCGAGCGAATTTTAGTCGTCGGGCTGACTCGAAACTTCTCTTCGTTGCTCGATACCGCGTTCTCGCTGCGCGGGCTGCGCTCCCAGAATTCGATCAACCGGCGACAGAACCCGGCGTCGACTACATTGGGCAAGACCAGGGCCGGCGCCTGTGATTCGACAAGTGCGGGGCGGCGGCCTGAGAAGTGCGCTTGCGCCCGCGCCAATGCGGCATCGATCTGCGCTCTGCCCTCGGTCTCGGCAAAGCGGTCGCGCAAACGCAGCAACGAATCGAGGAACAACGCATGCGGCGAGCTGCCCAAGTCTGCCGCCGTCGGCAGGCCGGCTGCGCTATGTAGACCGCCAGTGCTGTCGCTGAGCAGCACATAGGGAAGCTGCAACTGCCGCGCCATTTCGGCGTTCTGCGAAGCCGGCGTTTGGGTAATCGCGATAACATGGGTCTCCACCGCCGCGAAGTCGCGGTGGCGTTCAGCCAGATAGCGCAGATTGGCAGCGGCGCCAGCCACCGAATCGATAAGATAAACAAGTTTCGGCCAACCGAAGAGTGAGTTACGAAACAACGAGATCTCGCGTCCCTCGATATCGTGGAACGGCAGGTCGCAAAGCTGCGCACCGAGATCCAAGGCTCCCTGTTGGCTGGCCGGTTTGGGCGCGAAAGGCATCGTCTTGGCGTCTCCTGCTTGTCGCTTGGTCGCCGCACGGCTTCCCAGCGATATACCAGTCAGGCCAAACGATAAAGGCCGCAGCTGTTGATGCCGGCCGGGATCAGCTAAGCTGCAGTGTCGTTAAACACAGGCTGCTGCGATGCACGTCAACGCTCAACTTCTTTCCCTCGCCATCGTCATTGTCGTCGCCCTGGCGGCCGGCATGATCTTCACCCGCCTGCGTCAACCCGCCCTGGTCGGCTATCTTCTGACCGGGATTGCCTTGGGTCCATCGGGGCTCGCCCTGGTGGAATCCCGAGACCACGTCGTCTTCCTTGCCGATCTCGGCATTCTGCTGCTGCTCTTCATCGTCGGCATGGAGTTGAGCCTGCGCGGCTTTCGCGCCATCTGGAAGATTGCCGTCGCCACCGCCCTGCTGCAGACCGTCGCGGCGACCGCGATCATGGTGCTGGTCTCCGAAATTTTCGGCTGGTCGCTCGGCATGGCAGTGCTGCTCGGCTTCGTCGTGGCGGTGAGCAGCACCGCCGTTGCCATCAAGATGCTCGAGGATATGAACCTGCTGCGCACCCAGGTCGGCCAATTGACGGTGGGCGTGCTGATCGCGCAGGATCTGGCGGTCATTCCGATGATCCTGATCATCGGTATTCTATCGGGTGCCGCCGACAACAACGTGGCGGCGGAGATCGGCAAGATCGTCCTGTCGCTGCTTTCGCTTGCCATGCTGGTCGTCTTCCTCAGCCGGCGCGAACGCATTGCCCTGCCCTTCTCCGCCTCCTTGGCAAGCTCGCCCGAGCTGCGGCCCCTGTATGGCACCGCCTTTTGCTTCGGCGCGGCGACCCTGACCGGTCTGCTCGGCCTGTCGACGGTCTACGGGGCCTTCCTGGCGGGCCTCGTAGTCGGCAACAGCCGCGCCCGTCGCATCATCCTGCGCGGCGTACAGCCGTTGCAGAATATCCTGGTGATGATCTTCTTCGTCTCGATCGGGCTGCTCATCGATCTGACCTACGTCGCCGACAACGCGACGCAAGTCGCGCTCATCCTGCTGATTGTCACCGTCGGCAAGACAGCGCTCAACATCGGAATATTGATGCTGCTGCGCGAACCTTGGCCGCATGCCTTCATCGCCGGGCTGATGCTGGCCCAGGTCGGCGAATTCT
>JAJFGM010000521.1 GCA_021776145.1 Kiloniellaceae bacterium
TGGCTGTCCTTGGGCGAGGCGCGGGCGGCGGCCGGCGTCTGGACGAAGAACGACCAGACCCAACTGCGGCTGATTTCGCGCGAGGCGACGTCGCGATCTCTTGGAGATGCGCCGGTCGGCGCGGCGGCCTTGCGCCTTGGTCTGCAGTTCAAGATGGATCCGGATTGGAAGATCTACTGGCGCTCGCCCGGTGACGCCGGTTATCCGCCTTCGCTCGATTGGAGCGAATCGGACAATCTCGAGACGACCGAAATGCTGTGGCCGGTGCCGCATCGCTTCTCGCTTTTCGGCTTGGAAACCTTTGGTTACAGCGACGAGGTGATCTTTCCCATCGATGCGGTGGTCGGCGACGCCGGCCAGGCGGTGCGGCTGCATGCCAGGGTCGATTATCTTGCCTGTGCCGAGATCTGCATTCCCTATAGCGAGACCGTCAGCCTGGAGTTGCCGCCTGGGCCGGCCGAGGGCTCTCGTCATGGTTTTCTGATCGACAGTTACCGCAACCTGGTGCCAGGCGATGGCAGCGCTGTCGGGCTGTACCTGCAAAGCGCGCATCTGACAGGGACGCTGGAGGCGCCGGTTCTCGAAGTCTCGCTGCGCTCGGACAGGCCGCTGCGGGCGCCCGACCTGCTGGTCGAGGGCCCGGCCGGTTTCGGTTTTGCTAAACCGCGGGTGAAAATTGCATCCGACGGTTTGACCGCCGAGTTGCGCCTTGCCACCTCGCGCGGGGCACAGGCCGGGGTACTCGAAGGAAAGCGCCTGCGCCTCACCGCGACCGATCTGCGGCGCGGTTTGGAAGCCGACGTGGTGGCGCGTTTTGCCGTGCCGCCAGTCGCCGCTGTGGCCTGGCAGGAGCTGATGCTGATGCTGGCACTGGCCCTGGTCGGCGGCCTGATTCTCAATCTCATGCCCTGCGTGCTGCCGGTGTTGTCGATCAAGCTGCTGGCGGTTGCCGACAAGGTCGGACGTCACCGCAGCGAGGTGCGCGTCTCTTTCCTGGCCTCGGCGGCGGGCGTGGTTTTTGCGTTCCTGCTTCTTGCCAGTGCCGCCGTCGCGGTTAAGGCGGCCGGCATGACGGTCGGCTGGGGTGTGCAGTTTCAGCAGCCGCTTTTCCTCAGCGCCATGGCGCTGCTGGTGACGCTTTTCGCCTGTAATCTATTCGGCTTTTTTGAAATTGGCTTACCGTCGAGGCTGGCCAGTCTCGCCGGCAGCGGCCCAAGTCGCGGACTGGCGGGCCATTTTGCCACCGGTGCATTCGCCACTCTTCTGGCGACGCCCTGCTCGGCGCCCTTCCTAGGCACGGCCGTCGGTTTCGCCCTGTCGCACGGCACGGTCGAGATCTATCTGATCTTCGTCGCACTCGGCCTTGGCCTCGCGCTGCCTTACCTTTTCATTGCCGCGTTGCCGGGTATGGCGTCGCGCCTGCCGCGGCCGGGTCGATGGATGCTTTACCTGCGGCGTGTGCTCGGGCTGGCGTTGGCGGCAACCGCGGTGTGGCTGCTCAGCATTCTGCGGGTGCAGATTGGATTGACCGCGACCTTGATCGCCTCGGGCCTTTTGGTCGCGTTGGGGCTGGTCCTTTGGGGCGGTCACCTGCTGGCGCGCCCCGGCGATGGCGCCCGCCGGGTGGCGACGCCGGCCTTTGCCGGACTTCTCGCCTTGGCGGCGCTGTTCCTGCCGCTTGGCCTTGCCGATTCTTCGGCTGTACGAGTGTCCGAGGCATCCGGCCACTGGCAAACCTTCGATCGCGCGCGCATCGATGACCTGGTGGCCGAAGGACATGTGGTTTTCGTCGATGTCACGGCCGACTGGTGCATCACCTGCCAGGTCAACAAGGCCGTCGTGCTCAACGACGCGGAAATCGCCGACCGCTTGCGGGCGCCCGGAGTTGTCGCCATGCGTGGCGACTGGACCCTGCCCGATGAAGGGATCACCGATTATCTGACTTCGTTCGGGCGCTACGGTATTCCCTTCAATGCGGTTTATGGCCCCGGCCTGACCGAGGGCCTGGCCCTGAGCGAGCTGCTCAGCGTCGGTGAAGTCAAACGGGCGCTCGACAAGGCAAGCGGCGGCTGATCGCCACGCGTCCCCGGCTTGCCGGCATTTTCGGTTCGACCTCGACGCGGCACCATTGTCATGCGCCTTAACGCGCCTATGTAGATGCGATAGTGTGGCCCGCGCGAGCACGGCATGATCCGTAACGAGACAGTAAGCAAAAGGGGAAGTTGGAAATGAGCATCAAGGTCGGCGATCAGATTCCCGACGTCAATCTGCAGCACAAGACCGCGGACGGCGTCGAAAGCGTTAGTAGCAGTGAACTCTTTGCCGGCAAGAAAAGCGTCGTCTTTGCTTTGCCAGGGGCCTTTACGCCGACCTGCTCGGCCAAGCACCTGCCGGGATTTGTCGGTCTCGCCGACGACATGAAAGCCAAGGGCGTCGACCTGATTGCCTGCCTGTCGGTCAACGATGCTTTTGTCATGGGGGCCTGGGGGCAGGATCAGAACGTCGGCGACAAGGTGATGATGCTGGCTGACGGCAACGGTGATTTTTCGCGGGCTCTGGGCTTGGAGTTGGATGCCAGCGGATTCGGCATGGGCACACGCGCACAGCGCTTCGCCATGATCATCGACAATGGCGCGGTCACGCTGCTCAACGTCGAACAGCCCGGCGCCTTCGAGGTCTCCAGCGCCGAAGCAATCATGGCGGCGCTCTAAGTCGGTTGGCGACGTTACGCTTGCCTTAATGGCGGCCCGGCCGAAAAAATCCACCGTTCGTTCCGGCGGTGGCGCTGTCTTAAGCGCCGCCGCCGGGGCCTCGACACCCGGGGCCTAATCGTTTCGTTTTGAGGTGAGAGTGTTCCGCTCTACACATTAACGAGTTAGAGTGTCTATATCCGTTCACTTGGATCGCTGAAAGCGATTCAAGTGAACGGATGACGCTCTAGCGGTTTTCCTCGACGCCGCGGCGCGCGAGGGCGTCGGCGCGCTCGTTTTCCGCGTGACCGGCATGACCCTTGACCCAGTGCCAATCGATTTCATGCGGCGCCAGCGCTGTTTCCAGTCGTTTCCAGAGGTCGACGTTTTTTACCGGTTTTTTGTCGGCGGTTTTCCAGCCGCGTTTCTTCCAGCTGTGGATCCACTGGGTGATTCCCTGCTTGAGATAGACACTGTCGGTGGTCAGTGCCACGCGACAGGGGCGTGACAGCGACTCCAGCGCGGCGATTGCGGCCATCATTTCCATGCGGTTGTTCGTGCTGTCGGCGGCACCGCCGTAGAGCTCTTTTTCGACACCGTTGTAGCGCAGCAATGCGCCCCAACCGCCGGGACCGGGGTTGCCGGAACAAGCACCGTCGGTAAATATTTCAACCAGGTTCGGCGTGGCGAGAATGTCGCCGCTCTTGGCCTTCGCCATGGCAGTTGCGTCACCTTTCATTTCAAGTATCCAGACCATAGGCGCCGGGTCCCTCGGCGCCTTGATGGAAGCGCAGCTTCTTGCAGTACTCCATCGGGTCCTTGGGCTGTACGAAGGCACCTTCGGGGTGGTTCAGCCAGTCATACATACGAGTCAGGAGAAAGCGCAGGGCGCTGCCGCGGGCAAGCAGCGGCAGCAGCGCCATTTCCTCGTCCGACAGCGGACGCAATGCGCGATAGGACTGCAGCAGCATGCGGGCCTTGGTGACATTGAACGAAAGATCGCGCTCGAAACACCAGGCGTTTAGACAGATCGCGATGTCGTAAGCGAAGAAGTCGTTGCAGGCGAAATAGAAGTCGATGACGCCGCTGAGCTTTTCGCCGAGGAAAAAGACGTTGTCGGGGAAAAGATCGGCATGGATGACTCCGGCCGGCAGATCGTGCGGCCAATTGGCTTCGAGGTGCGACAGTTCCGCCTCGAGATCCCTGGCGAGGTTGGCGGCAACTTCATGCGCGCGCGGGGCGCAAGCCTCGAATAGTGGGCGCCATCCCGCGACTGAAAGGGCGTTAGGGCGGTGCGGTTCGAAGCCGGCGGCGGCCAGGTGCATGCGCGCCAGGGCACCGCCCAGGCCGACGCAGTGGAAAGGTTGGATGGTGCGCGGCCACAGCCCCTCGAGGAACGAAATGATTGCCGCCGGTTTGCCGCATAGGCGGCGCAAGGCGACACCGTCGCGGCCGTGCAGCGGCACCGGACAGGCGATCCCTTGTTTTGCGAGGTGTTCCATAAGGCCGACGAAGTAGGGCAGATCCGTGGGATCGACCCGCTTTTCGTAGAGCGTGAGAATAAAGGTGCCGTCGGTGGTCTGCAGCAGGAAGTTGGAGTTCTCGACGCC
>JAJFGM010000522.1 GCA_021776145.1 Kiloniellaceae bacterium
TGAGGCGAGCGAAGAGCCGCACTGTCAAATTCCCCCTAGGGCCTGTTGAGGTTCAGGTTGTGGCCTCGGCGGGAGCGGATTTTTGCCAGGGCAAGGAGCGCGTGGCGCCGTGGGGTGGGCCCCCCACAAGCTACGCGCGACGCGGCCCTGGCGAAAATACGCCCCGCCCCGAAGGGGTTCGGCCCAATTGGCTCGAACCGAGGCCGTAACCTGAACCTCAACAGGCCCTAGTCGTTGTCAGCCACGCTTGGCCGGACGCGTCCTGCGCGGCCTTTACGCAGGACTAAGCCGCGAAGAGATACTCTCGCTCGACGAAGAGCACGCGGCACTACACATCCTCGAAGCGGGCGAGGTCGGAACGCTCTATCCCGATCCCGCCCTCATCGAGGGTTAGCTCGCCTTGGCGAGGTTACGCAGCACGTAGTGCAGAATGCCGCCGTTGCGGTAGTAGGCGACCTCGTCGGCGGTATCGATACGGCACAGTAGGGCGATTTCTACGCTGGAGCCGTCGGACCGCTGAATCCGGCATTTAACGTCCATGCGCGGCGCCAGACCCTCGGCTATGCCATCGAGATCGAAGATCTCCTCACCAGACAGTCCGAGACTGGTGCGACTCGCGCCGTCCTTGAACTGCAGCGGCAAGACGCCCATGCCGATGAGGTTCGAACGATGGATTCGCTCGAACGACTCGACGATCACCGCCTTGACACCCAACAGGCGAGTGCCCTTGGCGGCCCAGTCGCGGCTCGACCCAGTGCCGTATTCCTTGCCACCGACAACCACCAGCGGCACGCCCTCGTCCTGGTACTTCATCGCGGCGTCATAGATCGACATGACTTCGCCGTCGGGCTGATGCGTGGTCACCCCGCCCTCGGTCCCCGGCGCCATCTCGTTGCGAATGCGAATATTGGCAAAGGTGCCGCGCATCATCACTTCGTGGTTGCCACGGCGTGAGCCGTAGGAGTTGAAGTCGACCGGGCGCACCTGATAGCCGGTC
The DNA here is from genome assembly GCA_021776145.1 of Kiloniellaceae bacterium. Classification (GTDB taxonomy): domain Bacteria; phylum Pseudomonadota; class Alphaproteobacteria; order Kiloniellales; family Kiloniellaceae; genus JAJFGM01. Next base: position 998 of record JAJFGM010000522.1, read on the forward strand.
AGGTAGCGGCCGCCGGGGCTTTCCTTCTTGATGGCACCGGCCGGCGAGATGTGGTCGGTGGTGACCGAATCGCCAAGAATGGCCAGGGGCCGGGCGCCATGAATGTCGGTGACCGCCTCGGGCTCAGCCGACATGCCCTCGAAGAACGGCGGATAGCGGACATAGGTGCTGCCGCTGTCCCAATCGTAGGTCATGCCGCTGGCGGTCTTGATGCTGCGCCATTCCTCGGGTCCCTTGAAAACGTCGGTGTAACGGGCCTTGAACATCTCGGACGTCAGGGATTTGGAGATGACCTCGGCGATCTCGGCGTTACTCGGCCAAATGTCCTTCAAGTAGACGGGCTGGCCGTCGGCGCCGGTGGCAATGGGATCGGCGGCCAGATCGATGGTCAGCGAGCCGGCAATGGCGTAGGCAACCACCAACGGCGGCGAGGCCAGGTAGTTCAGCGTCGTCTGCGGATGCACCCTGCCCTCGAAGTTGCGGTTGCCCGACAAAACGGCGCCGACGGCAAGTTTGCCCTGGTCGATGGCGGCGGAAATCGGCTCTGCAAGGGGTCCGGAGTTGCCGATACAGGTGGTGCAACCATACCCCACGAGGTTGAAGCCGAGGGCATTGAGGTCGTCCTGCAGACCGGCCGCCTCGAGATAGTCGGTGACCACCTGGCTGCCGGGCGCCAACGAGGTCTTGACCCAGGGTTTGCTGCCGACCCCCCTTTCCCGCGCCTTGCGCGCGACCAGGCCGGCGGCAACCAGGACGGCGGGATTGGAGGTGTTGGTGCAAGAGGTGATCGCGGCGATGACAACGGCGCCGGGATCGAGGCTGTAATCGCTGCCCTCGACGGCGGTCGGCGTGCCGGCACCGGTCGTCGCCATGGCCTGTTTGGCCGACTCGGCCATACCCGACAGCGGCACGCGATCCTGCGGGCGCTTGGGTCCGGCAAGGCTGGGCTCCACCGAGCCGAGGTCGAGTTCGAGGCTGTCGGTAAAGACCGGATCCGGCGTATTGGCGTCACGCCACATTCCCTGCGCCTTGGCATAGGCCTCGACCAGCGCCACGCGCTCGGGGTCGCGACCGGTAAAATTGAGGTAGCGGATGGTTTCTTCGTCGATCGGAAAAATACCGCAGGTCGCGCCGTATTCCGGCGCCATGTTGGCGATGGTCGCCTGGTCGGCGAGGCTGAGATGATCGAGGCCGGAGCCGTAGAATTCGACGAACTTGCCGACAACACCCTTGGCGCGCAGCATTTGCACAACGGTCAGCACCAGATCGGTTGCCGTGGCCCCCTCGCGCAGGGCGCCGGTCAGCTTCATGCCAACGACTTCGGGTATCAGCATGGTAACGGGCTGGCCAAGCATGGCCGCTTCCGCCTCGATGCCGCCGACACCCCAACCAAGGACACTCAGGCCATTCACCATGGTCGTATGGCTGTCGGTGCCGACCAGGGTATCGGGGTAGGCCACGGTGCGGCCATCTTCATCCTTGGTCCAGACGACCTGTGCCAGATGTTCGAGGTTGACTTGGTGGCAGATGCCGGTGCCCGGCGGCACCACGCGGAAATTGGCGAAGGCGTCCTGGCCCCAGCGCAGAAAGGCATAGCGTTCCTGGTTGCGGTGAAACTCCATTTCGACGTTCTTGCCGAAGGAAGCCTCGGCGCCGGAGGAATCGACCATGACCGAGTGGTCGATGACGAGGTCGACCGGCGACAGCGGATTTATCTTGCGCGGGTCGCCGCCCAGCGCGGTCATGGCCTGACGCATCGCCGCCAGGTCGACCACGGCCGGCACGCCGGTGAAATCCTGCATCAGGACACGCGCCGGGCGATACGCGATTTCACGATCCGAACGGCGCTCGGCCAGCCAGGCCACCAGGGCCTTGATATCGTCAAGGGTGACGCTGCCGCCGTCCTCGTAGCGCAGCAGGTTTTCCAACAGCACTTTCAGCGAGAAGGGCAGGCGCGATATGTCGCCGAGCGCATCAGCGGCGGCCGGTAAGCTGTAGTAGTCGTAGCTGCTGTTGCCGACGTCGAGGCTGCGGCGCACGTTCAAAGAGTCTTGGCTCATGGGAACC
>JAJFGM010000523.1 GCA_021776145.1 Kiloniellaceae bacterium
CCCATCGCCTCCGCAGCATCAGCAGATCGTTCAGAACTTTTCCACAGGATAGACGCACAACCCTCGGGAGAAATTACTGAATAGGTGCTGTCTTGGAGCATCAGAGTGCGATCTCCGACTCCAAGAGCTAGTGCTCCTCCTGAACCTCCTTCTCCAATGACGGTGCAGATGATAGGAACATTCAACTTTGACATTTCAAATAAATTTCGAGCTATGGCCTCACTCTGGCCCCGCTCCTCTGCTCCGACTCCTGGGTAGGCACCAGGGGTATCAATAAAGGTTAATATGGGTAACTTGAAGCGTTGGGCCAGATGCATAATTCGTAACGCTTTGCGGTATCCCTCTGGCCTGGGCATTGCGAAGTTACGCAAAATCTTTTCATTGGTCGTGCGGCCTTTTTGCTGTCCAATCACCACTACTGGGCGCCCCTCCAGGCGTGCCAGTCCTGCATCCGCCATACGTCCAACCACATCAGCACCATCGCGCCGAACATTGCCGCAGCGCAGATTCCCGCCGAGACCAAGTCGTTGCGTTCGCGGCGCTTCAAATCGAGCTGCTCGTCGAACGCGCCCACCTTGCGCGGGTCGCGGATCAGGAAACCGAGCGCGCGCAGGGTCTCCTCGATCTTGCCGGCGTCGATGCGGTCGGGATCGTAGCGGACCAGCGCCTCCTCGTGGGCGAGCGAGACGTGGACTTCCTTAATCCCCCGCTCACGCTTGAGCCCCCGCTCGATGGCATTGACGCAGAAGGAGCAGCTCATTCCGCCGATCTTGAGCTGGAGGCGCTCAAGCGTCCGCTCATCGGTAGCGGTCGCCGAATCCATTACTGTCTCCCGACACGCAACACGGTCAGACCTTCCAACGGCAGAAAGGCATCGGCCTCGCCGTCGCGCCGCATGACCAGCATGTTGGCGAGGAACATCGCCGGGGCTGTGACGAAGCGGCGGTCGGCCACGCGCCAGCGGCCGTTGTCCAGTACGACGCGGGCCGCGAAGACCGGGGCCAGGCCTGCCTTGGCCGGCGTCGGCAGGTCGGGATGGGCGAAGACCGCGGCGGGATACTTTTTGCGGTCGCTCGTCCCGACCAGCGCCAGAGGCGACGACTGCAGCATGCCGGCGCTGACCAGGATCGTCTCCAGCAGTCGGGGGTAGATCGCCTCTGCCTTTTGGGCAAGCGGCTTGGGGCCATACCAACGCATGGCGTTGAGCGCGGCGGCGAGTGCGCCCAGGATGTCGGGAGAATAGCCGACAGCGCCAGTAGCGTTGAGCGGCAGGAACACGCCTGTCTTGTTCTCCCAACGGGGCAAGATCCGATTGCTGAACAGCCGCGCGGCCGCATCGGCATATCGCCGGTCGTCGAACAGTCGGCCAGCCTCGACCAGGCCGTAGACCGCGAGCGCGAGGTCGGTCAACTCGGTGCTGCTGGTATCACGCAGCGCGTCGGCATATCCCCGCGCCAGGGCGATTGCCCTCTTGCGCATGACCGGGTCCTGTGTTGCCAGCGCGTAGCGGCCGAGCGCCTCGATGGCGAGCGCTCGGTCGGCCGCGGTCTTCGGGGGCAGCCGGTGGCCGGCGGCGTAGGCGGCCTCGGCCAGCCCGCGATAGTCGTCGGCGTCAACCAGGTCCCGATATGCCCTGTGCCAATAGTCGCGGGCATCGCTCGTGGCCGCCAGGATCAGGTTCGAGATGGCCCACAGGGCGATTGCCTGGTCGGCCGGTTTGGGCGCCGACCATCGGCCATCGTGCCCACGCGCGGCAAAGAGTCTATCGTCGCGCTTGAGATCCGCCAGCGCGACCGCCAGGGCTTTGGCTTGCGGCAGCATCAGCAGGGCGACGCGGCGGTCGCTCTTGGTGGTGTGGAAGTTTTGGTGGAAATTAGGGCTGGTGATCTTGATCAGGGTCCAGGCCTGCGCCGCCGGGTCCAGGGTTCGGTTGAAGCTCTCGGCGTTCCAACGCAGCGTCGGCAGCTTGTTATAGTTCGGCGACATCCTGAATTTTGGCGACCCGGCGGCATAGATCGCGCCGATCATCGCCATATCGGGCATCGCCGGCCGGGCGACATAACCGGCGTGCTTGAAGACCGGGTCCAGCTGGTTGAGCGAAAGGTTCAGTTGCTTGCCCATGCCGCTGAACATGACCGCGTGGCCAAGTGTGCTTCGGGCGGCCCAATGGGCGGCGACGTCGGCGGTGCGTGCGTCATAGTGGAAGCCCGGCTCGGCCGAAACGGACGTAGGCGCCGCCGCCAGGGCGAAGGCCAGGGCCGGGCTCCAAAGTCGCTCCAAGAGCTTTCCCATCAATGTCATATCCAGTCCTCCGGGTTGACGAACAGGCCGAACCAGATCGACCACAGGCCCAAGGTGACGAGCACCACGCCCGTCCACAGGGGCAGGCGCGCCGACAGGGCGGTGAAGCGGGCCAGCAGCCGGCCGGCCGGCGGGATGGCGACGGCAACGACCAGCGGCAGCGACAGGGCGAGCCCGAACAGCCCCATCGAGACCAGCCCGATCAGGACGGCGCCGGTGCTCGTGGCCATTCCGAACACAGCGAACAGGAGCGGCGCCGCGCAGGCCGGGATGCCAAGGCCGAATAGTGCTCCGACCGCCAGCGGGCTCCTGGCTGTGCACTGGCGCGACAACGATGGTCCGAGCCGCCGCATGAGCAGGCCCGACGTACCGGTCAGATAGAGCAATCCGAGCGCCTGATAGAGGATCCCGTAAGCGTTCCAGAAGGTCTTCTGCGCGCCAACGAAAGCCTGTCCCATGAGCGCGGCGGCGATACCGAGCGCAGCGATTGTGCCGGCGCGGATTAGCGTGAAGGACAGTGCGCCAACGATTTTGGCGCTCGGGGAGCGGTACTCCACAAGTTTGAGAAACAGAAGATTGGCGCCCATCGAGCAGGGCTCGACGAAACCGAGCAGTCCGAGTCCGACCGGCAGCAGCACGAGCGCGTAGAGGCTCGGCTCCACGGCTCAGTCGCCGATCACGTCGAAACCGGCGCGTCGGACCAGC
>JAJFGM010000524.1 GCA_021776145.1 Kiloniellaceae bacterium
CCTGGCCTTTTTCAACGCGGCCGGGCTGTTCGTGCTGATGGGGGCCGAATTCCTGGCCATGATCCTGGTCGTCGTCTATGTCGGCGCGGTGGCGGTGCTCTTCCTCTTTGTCGTCATGATGCTCGACATCAACTATGTGGCAATGCGTGAAGGTTTCCTGCAGTACTTGCCCATCGGGGCCCTGGTCGGGCTCATCCTACTGGCCGAACTGGCGATGGTCGGTGGAGCCTGGGTGGCGGTGCCGCACGGCGTCGGCGGCGCAGGTCTGCCGATCCCACCTTTGACCGAGGTCCACAATACCGAGGCCATCGGTGCGGTGCTCTACACCCGATATGCGTACCTGTTCCAGGTCGCCGGGCTGGTGCTACTGGTGGCCATGATCGGTGCCATTGTGCTGACCCTGCGTCAGCGCGAAGGTGTGCGCCGACAGTCGATCGCGGCGCAGATCGGGCGGAGCCGCGCGGATTCCGTCGAGATCCGCAAGGTGCCATCGGGAAGCGGGGGCTGATGTGATGCTTGAAATCGGCCTGTCCCACTATCTAACGGTCGCCGCCATCCTCTTTACCCTGGGGATTTTCGGCATTTTCCTCAATCGCAAGAACGTCATCATTATCTTGATGTCGATCGAGCTGATGCTGTTGGCGGTCAACATCAACATGGTCGCCTTCTCGGTTCACCTGCAGGATCTGGTCGGTCAGATCTTTGCGATGTTTGTGCTCACGGTGGCGGCCGCCGAGGCGGCGATCGGGTTGGCGATCCTGGTCGTTTATTTCCGCAACCGCGGCTCCATCGAGGTCGAAGATATCAATATGATGAAGGGCTAAGAAGTTTCTATGGATACAGCCATCGTCGCATTGCCGCTGATCGGCGCGCTCATCGCGGGGCTCTTCGGACGCTGGATCGGCGATCGCGCGTCGATGTTCGTTACCTGCGCGCTGCTGGTGATGTCGGCCATCCTCTCTGCCTTCGTCTTCAAGGACGTGGCGCTCGACGGCAATGTCCGTACGACCGAACTCTTCACCTGGATCGATTCCGGCAGCTTCGAATTGAGCTGGGCGCTCAAGGTCGATACGCTTACCGCCGTCATGCTGCTGGTGGTCACAGTCGTCTCGGCGATGGTGCATGTCTATTCCGTCGGCTACATGTCGCACGACCCCTGCCGTCCGCGTTTCTTTTCCTTCCTCAGCCTCTTCACCTTCTTCATGCTGATGCTGGTGACGGCCGACAATTTCGTGCAGATGTTTTTCGGCTGGGAAGGCGTCGGGCTTGCGTCCTACCTGCTGATCGGATTCTGGTACGAGAAACCCTCGGCTTGCGCCGCGGCGATCAAGGCCTTTCTCGTCAACCGGGTCGGCGACATCGGCTTTGCGCTTGGTATCCTGGGTGCCTTTTTCCTTTTTGGGACCGTCGGTTTTGACCAGGTGTTCGCGGCCGTGCCGAATTTTGCCGAGGCCCGCTTCGAATTCCTCGGCACCGATGTGCACGCGCTGACCACGATTTGCATTCTGCTGTTTATCGGTGCCATGGGTAAATCGGCGCAACTCGGCCTGCACACCTGGCTGCCCGATGCGATGGAAGGGCCGACGCCGGTCTCGGCGTTGATTCACGCCGCCACCATGGTCACCGCCGGCGTCTTCATGCTGTGCCGCCTGTCGCCGATGTTCGAATACGCGCCGGTTGCGCTCCAATTGGTCACCTATGTCGGGGCGCTGACGGCGTTCTTCGCCGCGACGGTGGGTCTGACCCAGTTCGACATCAAGCGGGTGATTGCCTATTCGACCTGTTCGCAGCTCGGTTACATGTTCTTTGCGATCGGGGTTTCGGCCTATCAGGCGGCGATCTTCCACCTTATGACCCATGCCTTCTTCAAGGCGCTTTTGTTCCTCGGTGCCGGCTCGGTCATCCATGCGCTGTCGAACGAGCAGGACATGCGGCGCATGGGCGGCACCTACAAGCTGATCCCGATCACCTACATCCTGATGTGGATCGGTTCCCTGGCGTTGGTCGGCCTGCCGCCCTTTGCCGGCTATTTCTCAAAGGACATGATTCTGGAAGCCGCCTATGGCGCTCATTCCGGGCATGGCAACATCGCCTTCTGGCTCGGTGTCGTCGCGGCCTTCATGACCGCCTTCTACTCCTGGCGCCTGCTGCTCTTGACCTTCCACGGCGCGCCGCGCGCCAGCAAGGAGGTCATGTCGCATGTGCACGAATCGCCGGCGGTGATGATCGTGCCCTTGATCGTTCTGGCCGCCGGCGCTGTCTTTGCCGGATACCTCGGGTACGACCTCTTTGTCGGCGAGGGCCGCGAAGCCTTTTGGGGCGACTCGATTTTGGTCCTGGCGGCCAACGACAGCATCGACGCCGCGCATCATGTGCCGACTTGGGTCAAGATGGCGCCGCTGGTCATGGGGGTCGCTGGTATTGCCCTGGCCTATGTCTTTTATATCTTCGTGCCTGGCCTGCCGGCGGCCCTGGCCCGGACGCTGCGGCCGATCTACCTCTTCTCATTCAACAAGTGGTATTTCGATGAGCTTTATGAGCGTGTGTTCGTGCGGCCGGCGTTTTACCTCGGCCAGGGCTTGTGGAAGTCCGGCGACGGCGCCCTGATCGACGGTGTCGGGCCGGACGGTATCGCCTCGGCGACGCGTGAACTGGCGCGACGTGCCGGGCGCCTGCAGAGCGGTTACCTCTACCACTATGCCTTTGCCATGCTGATCGGCGTCGTGGCGTTGATTACCTGGTACATCATCGGACAGGTCGGGTGACGCAATGATGAGCGGTTGGCCTCTTCTTTCGCTGGTGACCTTCCTGCCGCTTGTCGGCGCCGGATTCATTTTTATGATCCGCGGCGACGACGCGGTGGTGGCGCGCAACGCCCGCTTCGTCGCGCTCTGGACCTCTTTGATCACTTTCGTATTGTCTCTGCTTTTGTGGACCGGCTTCGAACGCGGTACCGCCGAGTTTCAGTTCGTCGAGCAGGTCGAATGGTTGCCGGATTACGGCATTTCCTACCATATGGGCGTCGACGGCATATCCATGCTCTTCGTGCTGTTGTCGACGCTGTTGACGCCGCTGTGCGTACTGGCCAGCTGGGATTCCATCATCTCGCGGGTCAAGGAATACATGATCGCCTTCCTGGCGCTCGAGACCTTGATGATCGGCATGTTCTGCGCTCTCGACTTCGTCGTCTTCTACGTCTTCTTCGAGGGCGTGCTGATCCCGATGTTCCTCATCATCGGTGTCTGGGGCGGTCCGCGACGGGTCTATGCGGCCTTCAAGTTCTTTCTCTACACCCTGGCCGGTTCAGTCCTCATGCTGCTGGCCATCCTGGCAATGTATTTCGAGGTCGGCAGCAGCGACATCGTCACCATGCTCGGCTTCAGCTTCCCGGCTGAGATGCAGACATGGTTATGGCTGGCGTTCTTCGCCTCCTTCGCGGTCAAGGTGCCAATGTGGCCGGTCCACACCTGGGTGCCCGATGCCCACGTCGAGGCGCCGACGGCGGGTTCTGTTATTCTGGCCGGTGTGCTCTTGAAGATGGGTGCCTACGGCTTCCTGCGTTTTTCCGTACCGATGCTGCCCGAGGCCTCGGCTTTCTTTACGCCCTTCGTCTTCACGCTCTCGATCATCGCGGTGATTTACACTTCGCTGGTCGCGCTGGCGCAGGAAGACATGAAAAAACTGATCGCCTATTCCTCGGTTGCCCATATGGGTTTCGTCACCCTGGGGATCTTCTCGGTCAATCAACAGGGCATGGAAGGCGCGATTTACCAGATGCTGTCGCATGGCGTCGTTTCGGCGGCGCTCTTTCTGATCGTTGGCGTCGTCTACGACCGCATGCACACGCGTCAGATCGAACGCTATGGCGGACTCGTGGCGCGCATGCCCGTCTATGCGCTCTATTTCATGGTTTTCATGCTGGCTTCGGTCGGTCTGCCCGGTACCGGCGGATTCATCGGCGAGTTCCTGGTTCTTGTCGGACTCTTCCAGGTCGACACCTGGGCGGCCCTGTTGGCGGCCAGCGGCATGGTTCTGGGCGCCGCCTATATGCTCTTTCTCTATCGCCGGGTGGTCTTTGGCCAACTCAAGCGTGAAGATCTCAAGGCCATCCTCGATATGAACTGGCGCGAGAAGCTAATCTTCGCGCCGCTGATCGTGCTGACCCTGTGGATGGGCGTCTATCCCTTGCCCTTCCTCGACATCATGTCGGCCTCGGTCGAGAACCTGATCCACAACTACAATGCGGCCCTGGCCGCCGCCGAAGGCCCGTCGTTCGCCGCCCTCGGCATGGCGAAATAGGAGGCCGGCGTCATGATGAACATGGATCTCACCACGGCCCTGCCGGAAATCTTCCTGGTCTGCGTCGCCGCCATCCTATTGATGCTCGGGGTCTTCCGGCGCGGCGATTCGACGCGACTGGTGCTGTGGCTTTCGGTGATCGCGCTGGCTTTCACCTTTGTTCTGGTCGCTTTGGCGCCGGGAGAACGTACGACCGCCTTCTCGGGACTTTTCGTCAGCGACCTTTTCGGTGGTTTTATGAAGCTGCTGGTGCTGACCGGGGCGGCCGTCACCATGATCATGTCGCTGCGCTATATCGAGCGCGAGTCGATGGCGCGTTTCGAATTCCCCGTGCTGTTGCTGTTCGCCACGCTCGGCATGATGTTGATGGTGTCGGCC
>JAJFGM010000525.1 GCA_021776145.1 Kiloniellaceae bacterium
AGCCTGGTTTTCCTCGCCGAGTTCATCGGCCCGCACGAGGCCGTGTGCCCGCGCGGCACGCTGCGCCGCGTGCTCGAGCGCGCCGCGGGCCTGGGCTACCGGGTCTCCGCCGCCTGCGAGTTCGAGTTTTTCGTCTTCGAAGAGACACCGGACAGCGTGCGCGAAAAGGCCTACCGCGACCTGCGCCCCATCACACCGGGCTCGTTCGGCTACTCGACGCTGCGCAACTCGGTGCATTCGGAGTTCTACGAGGCGCTCTTGTCGGCCTGCAACGAAATGGACATGGAACTGGAGGGCCTGCACACCGAGACCGGCCCGGGCGTCATAGAAGCCGCGATCGCCGTCGACGAGGCCTTGCGCGGCGCCGACAAGGCGGCGCTCTTCAAGACCTTTACCAAGGTCCTGGCGCAACGCGCCGGCTGGATGGCGACCTTCATGGCAAAGTGGTCGGCGGACTGGCCGGGCCAATCCGGCCACATTCACATCTCGTTGCAGAACCAGATCGGCGGATCGGCCTTCCATGAACCCTCACAGCCGCACAATATGTCCGACGCCATGCGGCATTTCATCGGTGGGCAACAGGCGCTGATGCCCGAGTTGCTGTCGATGGTGGCGCCGACGGTCAACAGCTTCACCCGCCTGATTCCGGGATTCTGGGCCCCGACCGCCGCCACCTGGGGTGTCGAGAACCGCACCTGCGCGCTGCGCGCCATTCCCGGCTCAGCCAAGTCGCAACGCGTCGAATACCGCATCGCCGCCGCCGACATCAATCCCTATATCGCCCTGGCCGCCGCCATCGGATCCGGTCTTTGGGGCATCGAAAACCGCATCGAACCGGATGCCGGGATCGTCGGCAACGCCTATGACCTGAAGGTCCCAGCCAAGCGCAGCCTGCCGGCCACGCTCTTCGAAGCCGCCGGCCGGCTGAAACGCTCGAAAGCGGCGCGCGAACTCTTCGGCGACGCCTTCGTCGAGCACTACGCCGCGACCCGCGAGTGGGAAGAGCGGGAATTCCGCAAGGCCATCACCGATTGGGAAATGCAGCGTTACTTCGAGATCATTTGAGGTGCCGCCGCTGCGGCTTGGAGGGGTGGGGAAATGAGCTGTTTCGAAGGCACAACCGCCATCGTCACCGGCGCCGGCGGCGGCATGGGCCTGGCCATTGCCGGCGATCTCCTGGCGGCCGGCGCCGCGGTGACGATGATCGACCTCAAGCCGCCCCCCGACGACCCGGCGGCGCGTCACCCAAAGGCGGCCTATGTCGAGGGCGACGTGACCGACGACGGCTTTGTCGCCGACGCGATTTCCGCCACATTCGAGCGTTGTGAGCGCCTCGACTACCTGGTCAACGCCGCCGGTGTCTTGTGGTTCGACCGCGACCGCTCGCTGGTCGACATCGATCTCGACCTCTGGGACCGGGTTGTCGACATCAACCTCAAGTCCATGGTGCATACCTGCCGTCATGCCGTGCCGCTGATGCAAAAGAGCGGGCCTGGCAAGCCGAGTTCCGGCGGTGCCATGGTGCACATCGCCTCGATCCAGGCCCTGCGCGGCGACAGCGCGCCGCAGGACGCCTACCAGGCCGCCAAGGCCGGCGTCATCGCCCTGTCGAAGTCCTTGGCCGTGCAGTTCGCCGGCGACGGCATCCGCTCCAACGCCCTGCTGCCCGGCGGCGCCCTGACGCCGATGCAGGCGCGCTGGGACGCCGATCCGGCGGCACGGCAAAGCGCGGCGGCCGGCGTTCCCCTGGGCCGCCTCGGCACGGCCCGCGACATGGCCAACGCGACGCTGTTCCTGCTGTCGGACAAGGCCGCCTTCATCACCGGCACCGAACTCATCGTCGACGGCGGGCGCACGGCTTTGCCATAAGTGTGAAACGCGCCGACATTTGGTTGTCGCGCCCGGCCGGCGGGTCTAAATTCCGCTGCGTCATTGCAAGGCCAAGCGTGCGCATTATTGAAGCATGCGGCTAAAGGGGGTAGGTGGACATGAGCGACATCCTGAAATGCATCACGCCGGCCGACGGCTCGGTTTATCTCGAACGGCCGCTGGCCAGTGGCGCCGAGATCGAGGCCGCGGTCGTCGCCGCCGGCAAGGCCCAGGCGGAATGGCGGCTTGAACCGGTGGCCGAACGTCAGACCCTCTTGAGCAAGGCCGTCGATGCCTTCGTCGCCCGCAAGGCCGAGATCGCCGAAGAAATCTCCTGGCAGATGGGCCGCCCGGTCAGCCAGGCGCCGGGCGAGGTCGGCGGCTTCGAGGAGCGGGCGCGGCATATGATCGCCATCGCGCCCGAGGCCCTTGCCGATGTCGCCGTCGAGCCGAAAGAGGGTTTCACCCGTTTCGTCCGCCGCATGCCGCTGGGTGTCGTCTTCGTCGTGGCACCGTGGAACTTCCCCTATCTGACCGCGGTCAACTCGGTCGTGCCGGCGCTGATGGCGGGGAACGCTGTCATCCTCAAGCACTCGGCCCAAACCCCGCGCTGCGCCGAACGCTTTCAGGAAGCCTTCGATGCGGCCGGCCTGCCGCGTGGCCTGTTCCAGCACCTGCACCTGTCCCACGCCGACGCGCTGGCTCTGGTCGGGCACGAGGCCGTCGACTTCGTCGCCTTCACCGGCTCGGTGCCGGCCGGCCACGCCGTGCAGGAAGCCGCCGCCAAACGCTTCATCGGTCTCGGCCTCGAGCTCGGCGGCAAGGACCCGGGCTACGTGCGCC
>JAJFGM010000526.1 GCA_021776145.1 Kiloniellaceae bacterium
CGGAACCGGCTTTCGCGAGGATTTCGTGGAAGGGGCGCTGAATCCCTGTGGCGTTGGTGTGATCGTCTGGGCGACGATTTTCGGCTACAACAAGGAAGCTTTTGGCGATGCTCCGCCGACCTCCGTCGCGGATTTTTTCAACACCAAAAAGTTCCCCGGACCGCGCGCCATTCGAGACGATCCGACAGTGATTTTGGAATGGGCGCTCATCGCCGACGGGGTGCCGCAAAAAGAAGTCTATAGTGTCTTGGAGACTCCCAAGGGTGTGGAGCGCGCCCTGGCGAAAATGGATTCGATCAAACCTGGCCTTGTATTGTGGAAGACCGGCCGGGAACCCGTGCGCCTTTTGAACAACGAAGACGTCGTCATGAGTTCGATTTGGGCGACGACCGGTGCCGTCGCCTCGCGCGAAGAAGGAGCGAAATTCTCGGTCGAATGGGACGGTCGGGTGATCGAGCTTGATCTGTTCGGCATCCCCAAGGGCAGCCGGAACAAGGCGGCGGCGATCGATTTCATTCGGTTTGCAAGCAGTTCGCAATCCCTGGCCAAGATGGTTGGGTACCTGCCCAACGGACCGACACGGCGATCCTCGCTTGCGCTGATTTCCGATGATGTCCTGTTACAGCTGCCGAATGGCCCGGCTTATGACGACAAGGTCTCGATCCATTCAGACGCACAGTGGTGGGCGGAAAATCACGCGGCCCTGGAAGTCGCCCTTGACGCCTGGCTGGCCGAGGCCGCGCGGCAGGGTGCTTCCGGTACGGTGCGCTAGGCAAAAAAACATAGAACGAAGGGGAAATTCTTATGAGTATTGAAACTCATGTGCCGCCGGAAAACCTGGTCGCCAAATCCGGTGTTTTTGCCGGGATGAACGCTTTCATGGCCATCGCTTCGATGGTGATGATTCTGGGTTTCGTCGGGTTCACGGTCCAGGATGTCGAATACTCCGGCGAAGTTTTTGCGCTGGGCAAGGATTTCATCATCAGCACGCTCGACTGGTTCTACGTGCTGGTCGTAACCGTGGTGCTGTTTTTCGTTTTCTGGCTGCTCGTTAGCCGTTTTGGCGATGTGAGACTGGGCAAGGACGACGAAACACCGGATTTCTCGACCTTCTCGTGGATTTGCATGCTGTTCAGCGCCGGATTGGGGTCCGGCCTGATCTATTGGGGTGTCGCGGAGCCCATGTACCATATTCAAGACAACCCGTTTCTGACGCGCGAAGGGATCGAGCCAGGAGGGCTGGAAGCCGCCGCCGTTGCCATTCGCATCACCAACTTTCATTGGGGGCTGCACGGCTGGGCGCTTTACGTGCTGGTCGGACTGAGCCTCGCGTATTTCTCATATCGCAAGGGTTTGCCGCTGTCGCTGAGGTCGGCTTTGTATCCGATTTTGAAGGATCGGGTGTATGGGCCCTGGGGGCACGCGGTTGACCTTATCGGTGTGTTTGGCACCATCTTTGGTCTTGCGACGTCGCTTGGCCTGGGTGTCGGGCCGATTGCCGCCGGGTTGGAAAACCTGGGCTGGATGGCGAACACGACGACCAACCAGATGATCCTCATCGCCGGTATCACCGTGCTGGGTACCGCCTCCGCCGCCTCGGGTGTCGGAAAGGGCGTGCGCATTCTCAGTGAGATCAACGTCTGGGCCAGCCTTGTGCTGCTGTTGCTTTTCCTCATCCTGGGGCCGACGGCCTTTATCCTGGGAATGGTCATTTCCGGTGCCGGCGACTACATTTGGAACGTCATTCCGATGGGCTTCTGGATCGATGGCGAGCCGGGACGTCAATGGCAAAGCTGGTGGACGATCTTCTACTGGGGTTGGTGGATCGCCTGGTGCCCCTTTGTCGGCCTGTTCATCGCGCGTGTCTCCAAGGGTCGCACAATCCGGCAGTTCTGCTTTTGCGTGCTCCTGGTTCCGACCTCGGTTGTGGTTTTGTGGATGGGTGTCTTCGGCGGCGCCTCGGTGGGTGTCGATCTGTTCAACGCCGCTGGCGTGGTCGAAGCGGTCAACGCCGACTATGCGACCGGCGTTTTCCAGACCATTGCCGGCTTCGGTTATGACTCTCTGGTCTACCCGATCACCGTTCTAACGACCGTGCTGCTGGTGTCGTGGTTCGTGACATCGTCGGATTCCGGCACCCTGGTGATGTGCACCATGCTGTCCATGGGAGACGAGCACCCGCCGGTCAAGTTCCGGGTCTTCTGGGGTGTGACCTCGGGCGTCGTTGCCGGTGTGTTGTTGCTGGCCGGCGGTTTGAACGCGCTGCAGACGGCGTCGATCGTGGCCGGCTTGCCGATCGCGGTGATGCTGCTGCTAATGCTCTACGGCCTCGCCAACGCACTGCACGAAGACTTCCCGCTGCCGGACGTGGAAGACAAGATGGAGTTGCGCTACCTGAATCGCTAAAGACCGACGGTTCGGTTTTTTCCAGCGAGTGCGACCCCGCGATTTCGGGCCGGACCCCACCGGCCCGAAATCGGGGGTCTTTCGATCCCTGCGCGGAGACCCGGGCCCATCTCGACTTAAGAATTGATCTCCGCCTGTTCCCTCGGGCAGCTATTGCGCGCTTGGCACGGCCTTGGCGTAGGCCAGGGCCGCAAGGGCGAAGTCTCCGATGGCCATGCCCCGGAAGACGAAGGCGGTGCGTTTCTCGCCGGAAAACCCGGCCGCCACGCTGCCGGTGACCAAGTCCGTCAGATCGCCACGGACCAGGGCCGGGTCGACCATGGGCTTGTCCATGCTGGCTTCCTGCTCCCTGTCGTCGATGATGATGCTGTCGAAGGCCCGCATGCCCTGTGGCATCCAGGGGATCGCCAGATCCGTCATGGCCGCGAAGGCGCCCGGCGACAGCCAGTTTGCGTCGAGAAACGGCGCCACGTCGTAAGACAGGGTAATCGAGGAGACGACCAGGTCGGCGCCCTCCAGGGCTTCCTGTTGAGAGTGGCTTGCTGTTGCCTTGAGGCCTTTGTCCCGGGCCGCCGCACAGAGCTTTTCCACATTCGCCGCACCCCGCCCGAAAGCGCGTATCTCGGTCAGGGGGAAGAGTTCGGCGAAGGCATCGAGGTGGCTGTGTGCCTGCACGCCGCAGCCGACAAAGGCGACGCTGGTCGATTTCGGGTTCGCCAGCCGTTTGGCGACGACCGCACTCAACCCGGCTGTCCGCACGGCGGTGACCCAGTTCGCATCCATAACGCCGAGCAACAAGCCTGTCTCGCTGTCCAGCAGCATGATCGCGCCGATGATCCCGGCCAGCCCGCGCGCCGGATTGCGCGGGCTCACCATCACCGATTTAACGACGGTGATCCGAGGGCTGTCGGAGGCCGCAAGCGTCGCCATTATGTACCGCCCGTCGCCTGGCAGAACGGAGGCTTTTGGTGCCGCCCAGACCTTGCCTTCGGTCTGGGCGCGCAGCGCGGTTTCAATGCAGTCGATAACGTCGCTCGTCGTGATGTCGAGCCCGGCGAGAACCTCATCGGGCAGATACAACAAGTCCTTCGCGTCCGTCAAATTCAGCAGTCCTTCTCGGTCCTGGCCCTGTGCACGCGTCTGGTTCGGCTCCGCGCCCTTACACCGCGCGGGTGATCCCGCCGTCGACCCTGATGTTCTGCCCGGTAATGTAGCCGCCGCCCTCGGAGGCCAGCAAGGCGATTACGGCGGCGATCTCTTCCGTCTTACCGTAGCGCTGCATCGGGATGCGGTCGCGGAACTCCTGCTTTTCCGGCAGGCTGTCGATGAAGCCAGGCAGCACGTTGTTCATGCGGATGTTGTCGGCCGCGTATTTGTCGGCAAAAAGCTTGGCAAAGGCGGCAAGCCCGGCGCGGAACACACCCGAGGTCGGAAAGACCGGATCGGGTTCGAAGGCCGCGAAAGTCGAAATGTTAATGATCGAACCGGACTTCTGCTTTTGCATGATCGGCGTCACCAGACGGGTCGGGCGCACGGCGCTGAGAAAGTAGACCTCCATACCGACGTGCCAGTCTTCGTCAGTCAGGTCCAGGACCGGGCCTCTGGGTCCGTGACCCGCGCTGTTCACCAGTACGTCGACGCGCCCCCACTTTTCAACGGTGAGATCCACCAGGCGCCGCAGGTCTTCATTCGACTGATTGGACCCGGTCACGCCGATGCCGCCGAGCTCATTGGCCAGGGCCTCGCCCTTGCCGGAAGAGGAGAGAATCGCGATGTGAAAGCCATCTTCCGCCAATTTGCGCGCGGCGCCCGCGCCCATGCCGCTTCCACCGGCGGTGACGATCGCTACTTTCCCTGCTGACATATCTGACTCCTGGAATTTGCTCGCTGCGTTATTGCACTGAGACTTGTTTCCATAAGTGACCCAGTGGCCGGCCATTGACCAATCAATATTCGAAGCCTATGACAGTAGAAATTCTACTGAGTAGGAGTCCTCGCCGCTGTCTCGCTTTCCGCCGCTGAATGCCCTCAGAGCCTTTGAAGCCGCCGGGCGCTCTCTCAATTTCCGGCTCGCGGCCGAAGAGACCGGCGTTACCCAAGGCGCCGTCGCGCAACAGGTGCGTGGCTTGGAGTCGGCCCTGAACGTCAAGCTTTTCGAGCGCTTGCCGCGTGGCTTGGCGCTGACCGAGGATGGCCGCCAGTACCTTGCGCCCGTGCAACGTGCCTTTCAGCTCATCCAGGACGCGACCGACGATCTGCGGCCGCGACAGGCGGTCCTGACTGTCAGCGTCACGCCGTCCTTTGCGAGCAAATGGCTTGTGCCGCGTTTGGGCCGATTGATGGACTCGCACCCCGACCTCGACGTGCGGGTGGTGGCGTCGCAAGACCTGGCCAACTTTCAAAGCGACGGCGTGGACATTGCCGTGCGCCAGGGCCGGCCGCCTTTTGCCCCCGGATTGACCGCCGAGCTGCTCTATCCCTTCGAATTCTATGCCGTTTGCAGCCCCGCGCTGCTGGCGGGAAAGCATTCGATCAAGACGCCGCAAGATGTCGTCCGGCACGTCCTTTTGCATGACGCCCACGGACTTTGGCCGGTTTACTTGGAAAAGGCCTGTGGCGGCCAGCCGGTGGCGATCTCGCGGGCCCTGAAATTCAGCCAGACTTCGCTCGCCCTCGACGCGGCGCTTGCCGGTCAGGGCATCGCCTTGGCAAGCGACCCGATGGTCGAGGACGACCTCGCGGCGGGGCGGCTCTGCCGTCCCCTGGAGGTCACGGTCAAGAGCGAGATCGGTTTCTACATCGTCGCCCCCCGCGCCCCAAGAAATGCCGAACATGTCGCGCGGATGCGCGACTGGCTGATCGCTCAGAGCCGGTCGGACGGGTGCCCGGCTGGCGAATGAACATTCGGCTCGCGGCAATCCTGACTCCGCCGCTGAACTCACTTACGAGGTCGCAAGATGAACGTTGAATTCCTGCTCACATCGATCGTGGTCATCCTTTTGCCTGGCACGGGGGTTCTCTACACCCTCGCCGTGGGGCTTGGCCAAGGCATGAAGCCGAGCATTGTCGCCGCATTCGGATGCACGCTGGGGATCGTCCCGCACGTCTTTGCCAGTATCGTTGGGCTGGCCGCGATCCTGCATGCAAGTGCCCTGGCTTTCCAGATCGTCAAGTTCCTTGGCGTGGCCTACTTGTTTTACATGGCCTGGAGCATTCTGCGTCAAGGCGGTGCGTTGAAAATCTCCGAGGAAAACACCGAGACGGCTTCAGCGCGTATCGTTCTCAACGGAATTCTCTTGAACCTGTTGAACCCGAAACTCTCGCTTTTCTTCCTGGCCTTTCTGCCGCAGTTCGTTCCCGCCGAGACGCAGAGTCCAACGCCCATTCTTTTGCTTTTGGCGCTGACATTCATGCTCCTCACCTTTGTAGTCTTCATCGGCTATGGCGCCTGCGCCTCTCTGGCACGGGATTACGTGATTTCGCGACCCTCCGTTCTGGTGTGGTTGCGGCGCTCGTTCGCCGGGACCTTCGGATTGCTCGGATTGAAGTTGGCGCTGTCCGATCGCTGAAACGGCGGGCTCGAACACTCTCGCCATACCGGTGGGCGCGGTCGGAAGCATCGCACCAGGTCCTATAGGACCTGAAACCCGTGCGCGTAGGGATCGGCGTCGTCAATGGTGATGGTGTTGAGCCCGGTCATGCGGGCCCAACCCTCGACCGACGGCACGATGCCAGCGTGGTTGCCGACCCGCGTTTCGGCTTCGACGCGGCCGTTGAAAAGGCTGCCGATGATGCTCTCGTGCACGAAATCGTCGCCGACCGCCAGGTCCCCGCGCGCCGCCAGCTGTGCCATGCGCGCCGAGGTGCCGGTGCCGCAGGGGCTGCGGTCGATGGCCTTTTCGCCATAGAAGACGGCGTTGCGGGCATGCGCTTCGGCTTTGGTCGGCCGGCCGGTCCAGAGGACGTGGCTGACCCCGCGGATCGTCTCGTCCTCGGGGTGGACGACCTCGACGACCTCGTTGAGGGCACGACGCAACAGCGGCGACAGCCGCAGGATATCGGTCGGCGGCAAGTCGGCGAGGTCGCTGTAGTTCTCCTGCGGCTCGACGATGGCGTAGAAGTTGCCGCCATAGGCGATGTCGACTCTCAGCCGGCCGAGGCCCGGGCAGTCGACGGCGACATCGCTGGCCGCCAGGTAGGAGCCGACATTGCGCAGGCGCACGGCGGCGACCCTGTCGCCTTCCAGGCGGTAGCTCGCCTCGACCAGACCGGCCGGCGTTTCCAGGCGCAGGACGCCGGGTTCGCGCGGCTGCACCAGGCCGCGTTCGAGGGCGAAGGTGACGGTGCCGATGGTGCCGTGGCCGCACATCGGCAGGCAGCCGCTGGTTTCGATATAGAGCACCGCGGTGTCGCAGTCCCTGCGGCTCGGCGGATAGAGGATCGAACCCGACATCATGTCATGGCCGCGCGGCTCGAACATCAGGCCGGTGCGGATCCAGTCATAGCGGGCGATGAAGTCCTGGCGCCGTTCGCTCATGCTGGTGCCGCGCAGCGCCGGGCCGCCGGCGGCGACCAGGCGCACCGGGTTGCCGCAGGTGTGGCCGTCGATGCAAAAGAAGGTATTCGGCTTCATCGTCGATAGCGCCTGTCGCGTCCCTGCTGATTGAGCCAATTCTAATCCTGCGCTGGTATATCCCTTGGCCAGGTTCCCTCGCCAACGTCGCGCTGACAGTGCTGGCGCGTTGCGGTATGGGACAAAGCCCGCACGCGGGCAGGCGGGGGCCAGTATGGGCTGCTTGGCTGGCCGGTTGCAACGTCGTGGTGAGGCCTTATATTCGCCAAGGAATGACAAACATACCCTCCGGCTCGGCTGTTGCGAGCGATGCTTTGCTGGCCAGTGACGAACCCCGGCCTTTCGAATTGTTCAACGCCGACGGCCGCGCGCCGGTCCTGGTGATTTGCGACCACGCCAGCAATTTCGTGCCGCGCGCGCTCGATACCCTCGGCCTCGACCAGACCTATCTCAGCCGCCATATCGCGTGGGACATCGGCATTGCCGATGTGACCCGGCGGCTGGCGCGGCGCCTCGACGCGCCGGCCATCCTGTCGACCTACTCGCGCCTCATCGTCGACCCCAACCGGCACCTCGCGGATCCCTCGTCGATCCCACGCATCAGCGACGAGGTCGTCGTGCCGGGCAACCGGGATCTGACCCCGGCCGATGTGGCGGCGCGGGTCGAAACCTTCTTCGACCCCTATCATGCCGCCGTCACCGCGGCGCTGGATGACCTTATGGCGCGCGGGACGCCGCCGGCCATCGTCTCGATGCATTCCTTCACGCCGATCATGAAGTCGGTCGAGCGGCCCTGGAAGATCGGCATCCTGTGGAACAAGGACCCGCGCCTGGCAGCCCCGCTGATCGACAAGTTCCGCGCCCTCGGCATTCCCGTTGGCGACAACCAGCCCTATTCCGGCGAAGACGGCCACGGTTACACCCAGCACCGTCACGCCGACGAGCGCGGTTTCTCCAATGCTCTGATCGAAGTGCGCCAGGATCTTATCGACACGCACCACGGCGCAGAGGAATGGAGCGTCATCCTGGCGAATGTTTTAAGCGAAATTTTGCGCGGGCCCGGTATATTCAAGGTCGAGCACTATCGCTAAGCGTGGTTAAACGCGCCTGAAGGGGAGTGGGAGAGCATGCGTGGGACCGAGCCGAGTTTCACCATCGGCATTGAAGAAGAATATTTGCTTGTCGACCTCGAAAGCCGCGATCTGGTGGTCGACCCGCCGGACAGCCTGATGAGCGAGTGCGAGGCTCGCCTCAAGGGCCAGGTCAGTCCGGAGTTCATGCAGTCGCAGATCGAGATCGGCACCAGAAAGTGCGACAACATCAAGCAGGCGGCCGAAGAGATCGCCTATCTGCGCAAGACCGTGGCCGATGTCGCGGGCAAGCACGGTCTGGCGCCGATTGCCGCCTCGACCCATCCCTTCGCCGACTGGAGCAATCAGAAACACACGCCCAAGGCACGCTACGACGCCATCGCCCGCGATATGCAGACGGTCGTGCGGCGCCTGTTGATTTGCGGCATGCACGTGCATGTCGGCCTCGACGACGACGAACTGCGTATCGACCTCTTGAGCCAGGTCAGCTATTTCCTGCCACACCTCTTGGCGTTGTCGACCTCCTCGCCGTTCTGGGGTGGCGACGTGACCGGTTTGAAGTCCTATCGGCTGTCGGTCTTCGACGATATGCCGCGCACCGGTCTGCCCGAGAACTTCGACGGCTACGAGGACTATCAGCGCCATATCAGGGTCATGGTCGAAGCCGGCCTGATCGAGGACGGCACCAAGCTTTGGTGGGACGTGCGGCCTTCGGCCCGCTACCCGACCCTGGAAATGCGCATCTGCGACGTCTGCACGACGATGCAGGACGGCGTCGCCATCGCCGCCCTCTACTGCTGCATTCTGCGCATGCTCTACCGTTTGAAGCGCGGCAACCAGCGCTGGCGGCGCTATTCAAACATGTTGGTGCAGGAAAACCGCTGGCGGGCGCAGCGCTACGGCATTGACGAGGGATTGGTCGACTTCGGGCGGTGCGAGATCGTGCCCTATGGCGATCTTCTCGAGGAAGTGCTCGAGCTGACCGCGGAGGACGCCGCGGCCCTCGGCTGTGCCGAAGAGGTCCGGCACACCCGCGCCATCCTCGGCACCGGGACCAGCGCGCATCGCCAGACCGCCGTATATGAAGAGGCGATGGCCGGCGGTGCCGACCGACGCGAGGCGCTGCGCCAGGTGGTCGACTTCCTGATTTCCGAAACCGTTGCCGGAACCTCTTGATTAGGTCCAAATCTCTTAAAATGTTTCGGCCCAGCGCCCAAATAGATACGCAACACCCAGATCACAGGGGATTGAGGACATGGACGAGCAAACCCGGACCGAGTTGGAGGCTGCGGCGTTCCGCGGCTTGGTACAGCACCTGCGCGAGCGCACCGACGTGCAGAACATCGACTTGATGATCCTCTCCGGCTTTTGCCGCAACTGTCTGTCGAAGTGGTACAAGAAAGCCGCCGACGAACGCGGTCTCGATCTCGATATGGAGGCCGCTCGCGAGGCCGTCTACGGCATGCCCTACGGCAAATGGAAGTCGGTGCATCAAAAAGAGTCGACGCCGGAGCAGCAGGCCGCGTACGCGGCGGCGCCCAAAGCGAAGATCTAATCCGGCAAGAAATACCGTATCTCGGCGTTGCCAGGACAACGGCCCGGGGCTAATCTCCGCGGCCGCCCAGTGGCCCAAGCTGGCGACGGGGCGGGCGAAACTTCACCAATCTGCCAAACACCATCTATTTAGAAGAGGAGAGCTGTCGATGGCTGATGCCGGCGGCGTAGGAGCGGACCGCCTGCGGTCCTTTGTCGAGAGGATCGAGCGACTTGAAGAGGAAAAGGCCAATTTGACGGCCGATACCCGCGAGGTTTATGCCGAGGCCAAGGGTGACGGTTTCGACATTAAGATCCTGCGCCAGATCATTCGCCTGCGGAAGATGGACAGCGCCGACCGCCAGGAGCAGGAAGCCATCCTCGATCTCTATAAACAGGCCCTGGGAATGCTCGTATAGGCCTTTGGTCGACTCCCGCTTCCCTATGGTAGGCTGGCCGCGCCGCCGGGTTTGGAGCGCAAAGGGAGCGGGAACATGAGCGAACGACAAATTCGGCCGTGGCAAGCGGAGTTCGTGGTGCACGAGGTCGAGGTTCTCATGGAAACCGCCGAGCTGCGCGTGCTCAGCTTGACCCTGGCCGGTGGCGAGACCGTGCCCTGGCACTTTCACCCCGATACCGCCGATCTATTCATCTGTATCGAAGGGCCGATCGACGTGCACGCCAAGGCGCCGGCGGCGGTGACGCGGCTCGCGGCCGGTGAGCGCCTGCGCATCGAAAAGAAGCGGGCGCACCTCGTGCACAATCCGGGCTCGGGCTTCGCGACCTTCCTCAACGTTCAGGGCATCGGACCCTACGACTACATCCCCGTTGGCGATCAGGAGCGGCCGAAGTTCACACCTCTATCGGGGTAGGCTCGGGGGGCTTCGGACCCGCCTTCAAGAAATGTATTTCGATACGGTAGGTTGCTGTCGCGGCCGGCCAAGTCTCGCTCGCCCCGACTCGGGCGCGCGTCGAGTTTGGCCGCAACTGCGCAAGTGGTTCCGGTGCGACGATGACGCCGAGATTTTGATCCTGAGCGGAAGTGATGCAAAAGAAAACGGCCGTTTACCAACCAGAGGAGGATATTCGCTTCTACATAAGCACAGATTTTGGAGAGTCAGGTAGTCGGTCTTAATTTCGACTCTATTGATTTTGGCGTTAACGCTGCCATTAATGGCGTTGGTCGGTCCTATGGACTTCGGGAGACGGGTCTTCCAAGCTCAGTGGCCTGTACACGGTACCGGTAGCTGCTCAGTTGCCAGAGACCATCCGATATCGCGATCTTCTAAAATTCGAGCCCTAGCGGAGCTGTCTGATGACATTCCGGGTCCTCACTGCCGAACTCGCGCATGAGACCAATACCTTCAGTTGCCGAGTGACTGACGCTCAGTCTTTCAAGGACCATTATGTTCTGATAGGTGACCATGCCATCAGGGCGCGAAGCGACGCCAACACGGAACTGGCCGGTTTCACCGATGCCGGCAGGGAATATGGCTGGGAAATCGACCATGTCCTCAGCGCGGCAGCGGGGCCAAGCGGCAAAGTGGCGCGCGCCGCCTTCGAGTGGCTTTGTGATCCCATCGTCGCCTTGGTCGCGAGTGGAAAATTCGACGGCATTCTCCTCGGCCTGCATGGGGCAATGGTCCTTGATTTCTGCGAGGACGGCGACGGAGAGGTCTTGCGCCGCATTCGAGCCTCGGTCGGCTCTGAAATCCCCATAGCCATTACCCTGGACCCGCATGCCAACGTCTCGCAGCAGATGTGTTCGCTCGTCAACATCATAGTTTCTTTCCGGACCTACCCTCATATCGATATGCGCGAAACGGGGCGCCGGGCGGGCGCGATCCTGCAGCGGACCATGGCAGGCGAGATCAGACCGCATACGGTCATGGTGAGGCGCCCGATGCTCGAAGAAACAAATGGCGGGCGCACCGATTTGGGGCCGATGATCCCGCGCCTGGCGGCAGCCAAAGACTACGAATCCCACGAAGATGTTTTCGCCGTCAGTATCAACGCAGGCTTTGCAAGCACCGATGTAGCCGATGTCGGACCGACAGTTCTTGTCACCTGTCAGGGTGACCCCGATACGCACATCGCCTTTGCTGACACATTGGCCGACGACATTTGGGCGAGGCGCCATGAGGAACTGAATGAATACCTGACTGTCGAGGCCGCCGCCGCTGTCGCAATCGGGTTCGATTCCCGAAAGGGCCCCCTTGTGATCGCTGATTATGCCGATAATCCTGGAGCCGGGGGCTACGGCGATTCTACAGCGCTGCTCGGCGCGCTCCTTCAGGCGGGTGTTCCCAATGCCTGCTTCGGCCCGATGGTGGATGGCGCGGCGGTTCAGGCGCTTCATAAGGCCAAGCCAGGGGCGCATGTTCAAATTGCCCTCGGCGGCAAGACCGATCCCGCGTTTGGTGGTGGCCCTCTGGTGCTCGAT
>JAJFGM010000527.1 GCA_021776145.1 Kiloniellaceae bacterium
TGACGGCCGAGTAGAGGATCATGTTAATGCTGGGCGGGATCAGAATACCGAGCGTTCCCCCCGCCGCCACAAGGCCGGCCGCAAATCGCGGGTCGTAACCGGCATCCTTCATTTGTGGGACCAAAGTCACCCCGAGAGCGGCCGCGTTTGCAGCGCTGGATCCCGAGAATGCGGCAAAGATTGCACTGGTCAGCACCGCGACCACGCCCAGGCCACCGCGAACATGCCCTACGAATGCGGTCAAGAGGCGAACCAAGCGCGCCACCATGCCGCCTGTATTCATGATCTCGGCCATAAGTATGAACAGCGGTACCGCTAGAAGAGTGAAGCTGCCGAGATTACTGACGAAGAGGTGCCCGGCAACCTGAAGCGGTGCGGTCTCGATCAAAAAGGCGACGACCGCCGAGACCCCCAACGCGACGAAAACCGGCGCCCCTGCAAGCAGGAACATGGCAAGCAACGCGATCATGATCAGGGAGGCGACCATCCGACCTACCCTATGGGACCGTCGTCTTGTCGCGGCCCCCGCGGCGATCCGGGATGGATGAAAGAGGCCCCTGCAAAGATCGCCAATAGGCTACCGAATACACTAGCGATCGCGGCCTGAACCCATTGCGGAATTCCGGCAAAGTCGGTGAACCCCATGGTGAAGAGGTCCTGAGTGTAAGCGTAGCCTGACCCGCAGATCGCAAGGCCAAGCACCACAGTCGCGCCGTCTACCGCCCTGTCAAGCCACTGCCTCTGGCGATCCGGCAGCCGGTCCGCCACAATCCGGATCGCCACATGGACTCCGTCCTGAAGGCCGGGGCCGACCGCTAGGGCCACCGCGAACATAACCAGCAGCACCATCACTGGCTCCGTCCATGTCGGCGTATAGGCAAATACATTGCGCGTTAACGCTGCACCGGTCGCGATAATGGTCGCAAACCCCATGGCCGATGCGGCAATCCACTCGCACGCCCTACGTAACCACCACATGGGCAATCCCCGGATTGCTGGCAACAAGGGTCCCGGCTAAATGCCGGGACCCTTGTTAAGGTCAGTTGGCCGAGGATACCGCCGCGACGATCTCGTCAAACAACTCCGCACTTACCTTTTCGCGATACTCACGGTGGAGCGGGGTCAGCTGGTCAACCATCCGCTGTTTTGCGTCCGGTGCCAGCGCCTCAAGGACTTCCGTACCCTGCCCCTTCAGAGATATCAACGATACAGCCTCTGCGTCCTGGTTGATCTTCAAGGCCTGCTTATAATATCCCGGCATCGCCTCCTCGATCGCTTTAGCGTGCTCGGCCGGCAGATTCTTGAACCAGTCCAGATTCAAGATGATAACTGGAGAGAAGAACTGCTGCTTCGTCCAGGTGGCATATTTGGCTTGCTCGCCAAGTTTGCCTGCGGCGGCAGCGGCCACCGATGTATAGACGCCGTCGATCGTTCCGCGCTGAAGCGCCGGTGCCACTTCGCCGAAGGGCAACGTAATGCCGGAAGCGCCAAGCAGCTTGAAGCTCTCGATCTGGATCTTGCCGGCGGATGAGCGCAGGCGCAGGCCCTTGAAGTCGCTGACATCCTTCAACGGACGGATGCTGTTGAGGATGATCGACGAGCCAGCGGGTGTATAGACGAGCCCCTTTAGGCCGACATTCTCCAGCCCAAGCAGGATCTTGCCGCCTACGGCGCTATCCAGGACGGCATTAAGCTCCGCGTAGCTGGTGATGAGAAACGGTAACTCGAGCAATTCGAAGCCCGGTTCGAATAGGGACAGCGCGGCGCCTGAAACCATAGCACCTTCCAGACTGCCGGAGCGGACGGCGTTAATTGCGTCCGCATCTTTTTTGTAGAGCTGGCCGGCCGGGAAAATCTTGACCTCAACCGCACCGTTGGTGACGTCGTCAATGGTTTTGGCGAGTAGTTCCGCGTGGGTCTGGCGCAAGTGTGCCGTGGGCAAGCTGTGATTGAGCCGCAACGTAAATTCGGCGGCACTTCCAACAGTCGGCGCAGCAACCGCTAACAGCCCTAGGAACATGCCAGCCAGTGCGGACAGGTTGATGATTCTCAACATTGTATCCTCCTTCCGATTTTTGCCTTGTTATTCGTTTCGTACCTTTCGCTACTTAGTTTCCGTTCTTCTTGGGCAGAGCCACGACTGCCCATCCCTTGGCGGTCATTTCACCGCGTTGGTCGATCGCCTTGACTTCCAATTTCACGTGGCCGCGACCGTCTTCTGCTGTCGATTTTTCAATCACCTTCGACTGGCAACGGGTGATGTCACCAATCATATTGAATCGCCGAATCTCGGTATAAAGCTCGACCAGATCGCCATGGTCGCCGATCCAGTTGGTCAGCATAGTAGCCAGCCAGGAGATCCGTTCGGGACCGTAGTCGTAGGCATGGGGGACGCCGACGCTGCGCGCGAGCTGGGGATCCCAATGCACGGCTTCGGGCGGTTCGGGAACGCCCATATCATTGGTAATACCGGCTGCTGGATGGCGCGACAGGAAATCGTACCAATAGCCGTGCGCCCAAACGAACAGACCGCCCCATGCCTGCTCGAACGCAACGGCCGACGTTGCCGAATAAGGCCCGCGCACGATTTCCGGAACCTGGTCGTCGACGTTCACATCGTCCCAAAAGAGCGGGGTCGCGCCACGACAAGTCTCACGCTGATAGTCGGCCTTGACCTCCTCGATCTGCTCGGGGGTCAACGGCTTGAACTCAAGGGACTTGTATTTGCCCTTTTCCTGCGCCGTTTGGCGCTCGGTCCGCATCCCCCAGGCCTCGGAGCTCGCGATCTCATCGCCGGATTCGGTGACCCAGCGAATCTCGGAGATCTGCTTGAACATCCGGTTGGCGAACCGGCTAGGGAACTCCTCCAAATCCTTGAATATGACCTCCGCGCGCACTCTTTCTCCGAGCTTCGGCGCTCTGCGCCAGCGCCACCACGTACCGCCAAACATGGAGTGCACGCCTGGCAGCCCTCCGCGGTAGCCGATGGACAGCCGGTCAAAGCCATAGAGCATCGTCGGGGGCGCAATCAAACCGCCGTGCCGCGAGGCGCGAGCATGGTTCTCGTCCAGGTACAGCGGGTTGCGATCACCGGTGGCCCAAGCCCAGTGCCGGATGGCATCGCGCGTAACCTCGGTTAGGTAAGGGGGCTCAGAGACCGAGATCTGCTCGCCGATTCTGGACCGTAGTCGTGCGAGTCCCTCGTCCGTGATCTTGCCTGGCTGGTTCATAACTTTCCGCTCATTCCGCCATTGTTTTTTGACAATCGGGTGCTGCCACGGCGTTCGCACCAAACAGTCGTTCAATCCGTTCGTCCGAATATCCGAGCAATCCAGCTAAAATATTCCGCGTGTGTTCGCCTAGATCGGGCGCGGGATGCAGGGTGCGATCCTCGAACTGGCCAGCGAATTTCAGCGGAGTTTCCGTCATTTTGAGCGGACCAATGGGTGGTTGGTTCACCTCGGCCACAAAG
Organism: Kiloniellaceae bacterium; assembly: GCA_021776145.1. GTDB lineage: Bacteria > Pseudomonadota > Alphaproteobacteria > Kiloniellales > Kiloniellaceae > JAJFGM01. Next base: position 3,473 of record JAJFGM010000527.1, read on the forward strand.
CCGCGCGCCCGAACGATGTCCTGATCGAGGGCCTCCTTGACGTCGTTCACCGGCGCATGGGGGACATCCGCTGCGTCGAAAATCGCCTGCCATTCGGCACGCGACTTGGTCGCAAGAACTTCGCGAGCGATGGCCTCGAGTTCGCCGCGGTTATCGCGCCGATCGGTTGTTGTCCTAAAACGAACGTCCTCGATCAGATCGGGTCGGCCGATGGCATCGGCAAACTTGCGCCAGAAATTGCCCACATGGATCGCGAGAACGATATGCCCGTCCTTAACCGGAAACCGTCCGTAGGGAACCACGTTGTGATGGCCGCTGCCGACCCGCCCCGGGATTTCGCCGGTCATCAGGTGAATCTCGGACAGATAGCCGAGGAGCCCCATCAATGATTCGAGTAGGCTAAGATCGATATGAAGCCCTTCGCCCCTGGCGTGGCGATGCTGGAGGGCCGCCAGCACCCCGATCGCCCCCCACAGACCACCAGCCAAATCGCCCATCGGCAGCCCCAGTTTGGTGGGCGGGCCGTCGGGTTCGCCGTTAATGCTCATCACACCGCTGAGGGCCTGGCTGATCAAATCGAACGAAGGTTTGCCAGCCATTGGCCCGGTTTGCCCGAACCCAGATATGGAACACAGGATGATGCGCGGGTTTCTCGTCTTCAGGGTTTCGTAGTCCAGTCCCAGGCGCTGCATGACGCCGGCGCGAAAGTTCTCGATCACGATGTCGGACTTCTCAGTCAGCGCCAACGCGACCTCCCGCCCCTCAGGCGACTTGAGGTCGACGACCATGCTTTTCTTGTTACGGTTTATGGCGACGAAGTAGTGACTGACGCCCTCTACAAACGGCGGGATGGTGCGCGTCTGGTCGCCGGTGCCTGGCTCCTCTATCTTGATTACTTCCGCGCCAAGGTCGGCGAGGATCATCGAACAGAATGGGCCCGCCAATACGCGACTCAGGTCGAGCACACGAATGCCGTGGAGCGGACCCGGGCGCGATCCGGGCTCGCCCATCACAAAGCCTCCTGAAGCGAGTGACCGTGGCTCGCCATCCGCTCCAGTTCACGGGCCAACCCGGTCAATCGATGCCCCCAATCGGCCAGTCGATCTGCGGGCAGGTCTCGCGTGGCACCGATCAGGCAAAGCACCGCCGACACCTCGCCGCTGCGACCCAGCACGCAGGTCGCAACTGCATTCACTTCGGGCTCAAACTCCTCATGGCTGGTCGCGAACCCAGCCCTGCGGATATCTCGTAGTCGGGCGATTATCGCTGATTCCTTACCAGCCAGATGCCCACCACTCTCGCCACGCAAGATTTCCAGCGCCTCACCCTCGTCGAGATGGGACAACACGCTGCGCCCCATGGCGGGCGCGGCAATGGAGTAGCGCTGCCCAATCGGCGCTACGACCAGGTCGCTCCTGCGCTGAGCCGGTAACACGCGGTCGACGACGACCACGCCCGAGAAATCGGCCAAAAGTTGAGAAATGAGGCAGGCGATCCCGGCCTCGTCCACCAGAGGTTGCAAAGCCCGCCGATAGAGCGCGCGCCGGGAGAAGTTCCGTCGGCTGGCCGTGCCCAGTTCCACGAGCCGCGGGCCAAGCCGATAGGCAGCACGGCGCGAATCTTTCACCAACAACTCACCACGCACCAGTGAATCCAGCACGTTAAAACACGTACTCTTGTTGAGCCCCAGTTCTCGTGCCAGCTCCGACACACCAGCTTCGGCACTTCGAAATGCTAGGAAGTTCATAATCCGAATAGCCGAAGTCACGGCCGGTGCCCGCTCGACTACGTCGTCCGTTCTATCAGGCGAACGCTGTTCTTTCATAAGAACAACAATATAGGTCTGGCATCACAAGTCAACGCTCCTATCTGCGCTGGCTGCTTACTGCTGGCCGCATCATCAAAGCAGGAATGACCGCCAGCATGAAAATACCGGCGACGATGAGAAACCCGTCACGGAACGCCAATGCGCTGGCCTGCGCTACGATGATGCGGCCGAGATACCCGACGGCCATTGGTAATTGTGTTGCCTCTGACAGGCCGGCCTGGGCGAGAATGCCTCGCAACTGCTGCAGCAGTTCGACTGTCGCGCTGTTCGCGCTTGTCTGAAGGACGCTGAACGCATCCGTGTGAAAAGCCCTGCGCCGCTCGAGCGCAACGACCAAGAGATTTACGCCGAAGGCACCGCCAAGTTGCCGCGTGAAGTTCATTGCGCCGGATCCTTGACTCAATAGATGCTGCGGCAGCGCGCGTAGGCCGCCTGTCATCAGCGGTGGCATCAAGATGCCGAGCCCGACACGTCCGACCAGTATCCACCAGGAGAACAACCAAAACGACGTATTCACGTCGACACGCGCCATGAGATAACTGCCGTATCCGAACAAAGAGAGTCCGATAACAATCGGCCAATGGGGCGCGAATCGGTCGCTGAGCCGACCGGCAATTGGGAAAATGACACCGAGT
>JAJFGM010000528.1 GCA_021776145.1 Kiloniellaceae bacterium
TCGGAGAAGTGCACCATGCCGTCGATCTCGCCGGGCAAGCCGACGAACAACCCGAATTCGGTGATGTTCTTGATCTCGCCTTCGAGCTCGGTGTCGACCGGGTTGTTCTCCATGAAGGAGTCCCACGGATTGGAACCGCACTGCTTGAGACCGAGGCTGATGCGCCGCTTCTGCCCGTCGACGTCGAGAACCATGACGTCGACTTCCTGCGACGTGGAAACGATCTTCCCGGGATGGACGTTTTTCTTGGTCCAACTCATTTCCGAGACGTGCACCAGGCCCTCGACACCAGGCTCCAGTTCGACGAAGGCGCCATAGTCGGTGATGTTGGTGACTCGGCCGGTGAATTTCGTGCCGATCGGATACTTCGCCGCCACGCCTTCCCAGGGGTCGGCCTCGAGCTGCTTCATGCCAAGGCTGATGCGCTGGGTCTCGGAATTGAAACGGATGACCTGGACATCGACCTGTTGGCCGATGGCCAGCACTTCGGAGGGATGATTGATGCGCTTCCAGGAGATATCGGTAACGTGCAGCAGACCGTCGACGCCCCCGAGATCGACGAAGGCCCCGTAGTCGGTGATGTTCTTGACGACGCCCTGCAGGACCTGACCTTCTTTCAGGTTGGCGATCAGCTCGGTCCGCTGCTCGGCGCGGGTCTCTTCGAGAACGGCGCGTCGCGACACAACGATATTACCGCGCGAGCGGTCCATCTTGAGGATTTGAAACGGCTGCGGCGTGCCCATCAGCGGTCCGATGTCGCGCACTGGCCGAATGTCGACCTGGCTGCCTGGCAGGAAGGCCACGGCGCCCGAGAGATCGACGGTAAAACCGCCCTTGACGCGGCCGAAAATCGAACCGGTGACCCGCTCGCTTTTGCCGAAGGCCTTTTCGAGAAGCGTCCAGGCTTCTTCACGGCGCGCCTTTTCACGGCTCAGCATGGCCTCGCCGTTCTTGTTTTCCATGCGCTCGAGATAGACTTCGACGTCGTCGCCGACCTTCAGTTCGGCGGGCTGACCAGGTTGCGAGAATTCCTTGATCGCGACCCGGCCCTCGGATTTGAGGCCAACGTCGATCACTGCAATGTCGCCTTCGATGGCAATAATCGTGCCCACCAGCACGGTGCCTTCGAGGCTATCCGCGTGTCCGAGGGATTCCTCAAGGAGTGCGGCGAAATCTTCCTTGCCCAGATCGGGCGCTGCGGTGGCTGCTTCAGCCATGGGTTAAATTCCTTTCGGTCTACTGCACTATCCAGGCCGGGCGGTTGTTCCGCCGGTCTTCCCGGGACCATCCCAGGCTCCTGATACTCTTTATGTCTCTTGTGGGCCTTCCGGCCTTCTTCAACTTGCGCTTTTGCTGGCAATCAGGTCCATGGCAGCCTCGAAAACCGCCTCCGGCCCCAATTTGCTGCTGTCCAAGCGGACCGCGTCCTGCGCCGCCCTGAGAGGCGAAATTTCGCGCGCGCTATCACGCGCATCGCGATCCTGCAGATCATGCAAAACGCGCGCGTATATAGACTCCTCGCCGCTTTCAATCAACTCCTTATGACGCCGCGCCGCCCGGACCCCAACTTCCGCCGTGACAAAGAACTTCACCGCGGCGTCCGGGCAAACCACCGTGCCGATGTCGCGGCCATCGAGCACGGCGCCCTTTTTTCCGCCCGGTGGATGCTCGGCAAAGTCGCGCTGAAAGGCCAAGAGGGCCGTGCGGACGGCCGGAATGACCGCCACCTGCGAGGCTGCCTGGCTGACGGCTTCGTGCCGCAGGTCGTCGCGTCCCAAGTCCGCCGCGACCAGGGATTCGGCAATCCCCGCGGCGGCCGAGGGATCGGCCGGGTCGGCGCCGGCCTGCAACAGCTTGGCGGCGACGGCACGGTAGAGCATGCCGGAATCGAGATGGGCAAAATCCAGCGCCGCGGCGAGGCGCCGGGCCAAGGTGCCCTTGCCGGCGGCCGCCGGACCATCGACGGCGATGACCATGCCCCCAGTCACGCCCCCGGTTTTGCCCCCGGTCATGCCCCTGCTCATGCCGCAACAATGTCCGCGCCGAGACCGCGCAACAGCGACACGAAACCGGGGAAGGATGTTTCGATCGGCTGGGAATCGTCGATCGAGACTGGCCGTTCACTGGCTAGCCCAAGCACCAGGAAGCTCATGGCGATACGGTGGTCGAGGTGCGTCGGAATCGCCTTGTTGCCGCCGCCGGGCGGTCGGCCGCCACAGCCCTCGACGATCAGCGTATCCGGCTCTTCCTCGACGGCGACGCCGCAAATGCGCAAGCCCTCGGCGACGACGGCAAGGCGGTCGCTTTCCTTCACCCGAAGCTCGCCCAGGCCGCGCATGACACTGCGGCCCTCGGCAACGGCGGCGGCCATGGCAAGCACGGGATATTCGTCGATCATAGAGGGCGCGCGCTCGGCCGGCACCTCGATGCCGCGCAATTCCCCTGCCACGGCAACGATGTCGGCGACCGGCTCGCCGGAGGTCTCGCGCACATTCTCGAAACGGATGTCGGCGCCCATCTCGCGCAGGGTATCGATCAGGCCGATGCGGCAGGGGTTGATGCCCACGCCGGCAAGACGGACTTTCGAGCCTGGCAACAGCAAGGCGGCAACCAGCGGAAAGGCCGCCGATGAGGGGTCGGCCGGGACCCGCAGGCTGCAGGCCGTGAGTTCGGGCTGGCCGGTCAAACAAATCACCGGCTCGCCGGCATCGCCCGCTTCGATGGCGAGTTCGGCGCCAAAGTGACCGAGCATGCGCTCGGTATGATCGCGTGTTGCCGTCGGCTCGATAACCCGGGTCTGGCCAGGCGCGTTGAGGCCGGCGAGCAGCACCGCCGACTTCACCTGCGCCGAGGCGACCGGCAAGCGGTAGTCGAGCGGCATGGCCGCGCGCGCGCCCTGCACGGTGATCGGCAGTCGACCGCCGGCGCGGGTGACGAAGCTGGCACCCGCCGCGGTCAAGGGATCAACGACGCGGGCCATCGGGCGGCCGCGCAACGAGGCATCGCCGGTGAGCACCGCGGTCACGGGATGGCTGGCCAGAAGACCGAGCAGCAGTCGCGCGCCGGTGCCCGAGTTGCCCATGTCGAGCACGTCGTCGGGTTCCGCCAGACCGCCGATACCGCGCCCCCGGACGCGCCACAGGCCGTCACTGCCACGCTCGACCTCGGCGCCGAGAGCGCGCATCGCCGCCGCCGTGGCCAGGACATCCTCGCCTTCCAGCAGGCCGGCAATGTCGGTTTCACCGACACACACGGCGCCCAGCATCAAGGCGCGATGTGAAATCGACTTGTCGCCGGGTGGCCGACAGTCGCCTTGCAGGGCATCGCTCGGGTTCGCCGTCAGCGCAGGCACGTTCTTGGTCCTCGGGCTTGGCCCCTGGGGGTATTTTCTCAGCCGATAATCCGGCCGAAGGCTCGGCGCATGTCTCTATCACATGCCGGCCCCGATGTACCAGCGATGCACCTGCGATGCACCAGCAAGCGGGCGGCCGAACACGCCGCGCGGGGTTATCGAGTCTCTGCCGCGAATTACCTTTTGACAGCATCCGGTGAACGTGGCAAACGCCACGCCAAAACCAGCATCGCCTACCTTACCTTACCCTACCCCCTATTCAGAACCGGAGGTTAATTCGTGGCAAAGCCGGAATGGGGCAGCAAACGCACCTGCCAGAGCTGCAGCGCCAAATTCTACGATCTTTCGCGTAACCCGATCTTATGCCCGTCCTGCGGAACACGCTTCGACCCGGACACGCTGCTGAAGTCACGACGCGCGCGGCCGGAACCGGTCAAGGTCGTCAAACCCGCGCCCGTGGCCAAGAAAAAAGTAAAAGACGACGACGACGACGAAGTGGACGATGCACTCCTTGTCGACGATGACGACGACACGGATGACGATGACGATGCGGTGCTGGTCGCCGACGACGACTTGGATGACGATGACGAAATCGTCAAGGTCGTGCCCGGCGACGACGACAAGGACGGCTGATCCGCGAATTTTTACTTGCGTCGGCAGAGCGCTGTACCTAATTTCCCGCCGTCGCCCAAGCACGCGCGGGCGCACCCGTGGGGCCGTAGCTCAGTTGGGAGAGCGCTACAATGGCATTGTAGAGGTCGTCGGTTCGATTCCGTCCGGCTCCACCATTATTTCAAGGGCTTAGCCTGGAACGGCTAGGCCCATTTTCTTTGCGGAAGCGCAGCGTAATCGCCAGAGCCGAATTCGCGGTGTTTTTCGACTTCTCTATATACGTCCTGCTCGCAGTACGGCGGGTAGTTACGGTGACAGTGCGCCAAATTGACAACGGATAAGGTGAAATTCAGATATAAGTGCACGGTCACCGACCTCCAAATATAGGGACTCAAGATCAGCGCAAATTCTGTGCACTGTCACTGTAATTCCCACCGTAATTCGCGATTTGACTCGTCAGTCCGCTTGGCGGCGGCTTGCGATTAGCAGGTCGTGCAGAAGCTGTGGGCTCAGCCTTCCCGTGCTCCGGCGGCCGCGATCGGCCTCGAAGGCACCGATCGCCTTTGCGGTTTGGCGGCCCACGATGCCGTCTACCGGACCTGGCTGGTAGCTAAGGCGCAGAAGCAGGATCTGAACAAAACGGGCGGTCGACGGATCGCGCAGCTCATCGCCGCCGCCCGGTCGAAAGGCCGCCGCCCAAGCGGCAGCGGCTTTGCGGTCCGCTTCGCTCAGTTTTCCGGCCAGGGCCTGACGCGGCGCCGCGGCCTCTGCCACGCCGGCCCTGTCGGCCAGAATCAGCCAACCGTATCCGCCTTGGGGGTCCTTCGGCTGTCCGCGCCCGCTGGCCATCAGGGCGCCGTAGGAAGATTGCGCCCGCGCGTCGCCTTGATGAGCGGCCTTGCCATACCACCGTAATGCCAAGCTGAGGTTTTTTTCGACCCCGTCGCCCTTGGCGAAGGCTTCGGCCAGCTGATACTGGGCAACCGCGTGGCCGAGCAGGGCCGCCTCGGCGTAATAGGACGCCGCCAGTTCGGGGATGCGCTGCTTCTTGCCACCGATATCATAGGAGGCGCCGATGAGATAGAGGGCCCACGGTTCCCTCAATTCCGCGGCCCGGTCCATCCAGAAATCGGCCTGTCGCATGTCTGGCTGCACTCCCAGCCCCTGGCTGTAGGCCAGCGCCAGTTCGAAGGCCGCGGCGGCATGTCCGGCGTCGGCGGCTGCGCGGAGCTTGCGCAGGGCCTCGCCGTCGTTCCCGGCCTTCGCGGCGGCCAGAGCCTCGCGGTAGCGGCGATCGCTGTCCTTGCTGTCCGGCGGGCCAGGCGAAGGGCTGGCTGCGTCGTCGGTGCCGAAGAATTCCTGGAGGCCGCGGTCCGCCTCGACCACGGCCTTTTCGACCTGAGCGCAGCCGGCCAGGCCCAGTGCGAGAACCATAGCCAGTGCAAAACCCATGGCGAGCGCCTGGAGGTGCCGTCGCGGCCGAGTCGTCCTGGACAGGCCGCAAGCGGGCCGCGGCTTCCCGATCTGATCGTTCGGGGAGTTTGCCCGCCGGCTCATCCCCTCACTCAACGGCGAACTGGTACTCATTGGCGGTCTTGCTCGCCATGTCGTACTGGGCGCGGTCGGTGAAGTTGGGGTGTTTGCCATAGGTGTGCAGCGAGACGGTGATCTTGTCGCTGTCGTTGTAGACGGCCCAGGTGCCGTAATCGTGGGTATGGGCGCCACTGCCGGGCAGCCAGGACACCGCCAGCACGGCCAGGCTGTGATCGGCTTCCTCGTGCAGCACGCGCACGGCGAACCCCTGTTCCTCGTTGGGTTTGTAGATCTCATCGCGCAACCGGTCCACCGACAGCGCGGCGCGGGCCACCAGCGGGCGGATCTGCTTCATGATCTCGGACTCGTCGTCGGTCTCGGCGTTGATGCGCCTGAGGTCGGCGATATAGCCCTTCAGGCCGGGCTTGTCGGGCATGGCTGTTTTCCGTCATCAACACGCGATACGAACCATGCCACAAAACGTAGAAAAATTCCATGGGCGCCGACCGTTTACGGGGGAAGGCTGCGATGCTGCGCGAAACGGGTTTGAACTGGACTTGGGCAATTGTTTTCAGATCCTCAACACCGAATATTCGGCTCAGCGGACCCTTGTAGTCGCCGTGGATGCGGTAGGCCCCGATGGCGCGATCTATGACCTCGATGCGCCCGAAGAGGGAGTCGACCATGGTCAAATAGCCCTCTGGACCGATCGAGCGTTGGTCTTCGGGGATTGGCATGACTTGATCGAGAAAGCGCCGCGCCAGGCGTTGGCAGAGGTGTAGCTGTGAGTGTAGCCGGCGTTAAACGCTGAGCTGTGCCCGCCGTTCTCTTTCAGGACCGCTATGACTCGGTCGCCAAAGAATGCAACGATCTCGCGTGAGTAGTCCTTCGAGCCGTCGTCCACAACCAGAGCCTCGATGGGCGGATAGGTTTGTGAAAGCGCTCTCGACGGCTTCGGACAGGTACGGCGCGTAGTTGTAGTTATTGACGATTATACTACCCAGCATGGCTCTTAAATCTTTCTAAGCGTCAGAAATCGCAGACGACCTTACTAAACAGTCCAGCACGTTTTACAAAATATCGCCAATTTCTTTCTATGTACGCAAGGAAGTATTTTCTGAAAGCATGAGTGCGTCAAAATATTCTTGGTTTTATTCAGAAAATTCAACAATTTCGTTTTTTGAATACTGCTTCGATTGGGCGGCCGTCGCTACCTGCCAGTGTAGCCCCGAGGCAGGCGGCAACGGTCGGGCCGATATCCATCGACGACAGTTGCGCGTCGATTCTGCCGCCAGGGATACCCGGCCCCTTCGCCAAGACAAGGCCCTTGTCGCGGTGATCGCCGGTCCGGTTTCCGGTGTAGCTGCGTTCAATGCGCCCGATTTTGTCCGAGGCGACGGTCCGCACCGGCGCGCTATCGTTCCACACCACGTTGAGGTCCGGCAGATCGTCAAGATAGGGTCCTTCAAAAAGATCGCGGCTATGCAGGACTTCGCGCACCACGGGCTCGCCCGTTTCCAGGTTTACAATCGCCTTCAATTCGGTCTCGATCTGGCTGCACAGCGCGTCGTAGGGTGTGCCAGGCTCTACCCGTCCCCGCGGCTCGCGCCCGGCCAGGTTAATGCGGATGCCGCCGCAGTTGTCGTTGGTGCGGACGGCAAAGAAGTCGCTTTCGCCCATTCGAGCGCCGGCCAGCGCCCGTTGCGCTTGAACGGCGCCTGGCCGCAAGCGTCGGCGCAAACCCATCGGCAGGCTTCGCCATAACCAACGCAGGGGATCCCGGGTCTTCTTGGCGCGTTTCGGGTCCTGCAATCGCCGCACGATCTCGTCCAGTAGGAAGGTTCCGTCATAGTGGGCGCCCATACCGTGACTGGAAAAGAGGATGAAGACGGTCTCGGGTCCGGCGTGCGCGGCCAGCGCCGCGATCTCGCGGTCGAGGGCCTGGTAAACTGTCCTCAGGGGGTCGCCAATGTCTTTGTCCAGCACGGGATCGTGTCTCGGATGTTGCGCATCGTGCTGGTGCCAGAGTTGATGGCCGGCGCAGTGGCTGTCGCTGAAGACCGCAAAGACCAGATCCCAATTCGCCTTGTCAAGCTGGGCGGAGATCAAACGGCCCTTGGTCTCTATGCGTTGGACCAGGCGGTCGCGAAGACCAGCAAAGTCGCCCGTTTCGCGAGACGTATGATCGCAAATGCCCACGGGGTCGAGGCCCGCCACCGCCTCGACTTCACGTGCCAAGGCCACCGGCTCAGTTCGCATTTGCGCGAACTCGGGATCGTGGGCGCCCCAATCCAGTATCTGTACGCAGCCCGGATTGTTGACGAGCGGCGCCTTCGGTACATCGATGACGGCGATTTTGTACCCGGCCGCGGCGAGGAATTCATAAAAGGGCGGATGTTTGAGGTCCTGTGGCAGAAAGGGCGCGTAATCGTAACTTCCGAGCGTCATCTGAGTGTTGAAGTATCGACCGTGCCGCGCCGGAGAGACCGAGGTGAAGATGCTGGGCCAGATGGAACCCGCATACTGGCCGGGCGGACAGTGCAGTTCGCCCCAGGCCGCCACTTCAAGGAGGGAGCCAATGAAAGGCAGGCTGCCGTCGCTGCCCCATTTCCGCAAAAGCGATGCTTCGGCCGCATCCAGACCAATGAGGAAAATTTTTGCTGGCACTCGACGTCACTCCCCGTTGCCGCTGCCCAGAGACTATAACCATTTGTTCCGGGAATGCCTTGTTGGTTTCCGCAGTTGGGCTGTGATGAAGTGGGGCGCGCGCCTCGAAGAATCCGGTGGTAATTCAATTGTCCTATCCACCTGTCCGATGTCTCTTGTGGGTCATCGGAAATACGGTGGGAATTACGGTGACAGTGCATGTAATTTGCGCTGACTTTGGGACTGCATTTCGAGGTCGGTGAAAGCGCACTGATATCTGGAATTCACGCTGTCCGTTGTCAATTTAGGGCACTGTCACCGCTATTCTACGAATTCTGCCCGCCCGAGAGAGCTCTAGCGAGCGGCAGATCCCGCAGCCTGCAAAATCGCATCCACGGCCGCGGCACTTGGGATCGGGGCAACCGCACCGACGCCGGTCGTGGTCAGGGCGGCGGCCACGACGGCCCGTGTCGCGGCGGTGAAGGGACAGCCCGTATCTATCAGCGTCGCCAGGAAAACGCCGTCGAAGGTGTCGCCGGCGCCCGTGGCGTCGATGGCTTCGACCTGGTGTGCGGGAAAGCGCCTTCGCTCGGACTCGCTTGAAACCAGGGCTCCGGCGGCGCCGAGCTTCAGGGCGACCACGGGGGCACCCAGGTCATGATAGAAGTCGACGATGGCGTCTTCGTCGTCGAGGCCGGTCAGGAGCCTGCTGTCGTCCAGACTGGGAAGGGCGATATCGCAATCGGCCATGGCCTTGTGGATGACCGGCCGCGCCGCTTCCAGCGGCCATAGGTTGAGGCGCAGGTTGGAATCGTAGGACACCAGGACCCCGGCCTCCTTGGCGGTCCGCATGGCCGCGAGGGCGAGCGCCGAGGCCGATTGGCTGATGGCCTGGCTGATCGCCGAGAGGTGCAGGATCCTTGCCGACTCGATCGTGGCGACGGGCAGGTCCGCCGGGGTCATGCGGCTGGCGGCGGAGCCGGCCCTGTAGTAGCAGAAATCCCGCCCCTCCGGATCGGGGATGACGAAATAGATGCCCGTCGGGGCGTCGGCATTCTCGATCACCTGGCTGTGGTCGATGCCCTCGTCTTGCCACAGCCGGCGCAGTTGATCGCCGAAGCGGTCGCGCCCGACGGCGGAGATATAGCCAACTGTCGCGCCCTGCCGTGCGGCGGCGATGGCCGTGTTGGATGTGTCGCCGCCAAAGCCTTGAAGATAGCGCCGCGGTCCCGCGGCGCTGGCTTGCGCGGTGAATTCGACCAGGGGCTCTCCCAGACAGACGAGATCCGGCACGCCCGCGGTCACCCGGTCAGATGCAGCCGGCCGCTGTCCGGCGCCGCGCCGCTGAGTTTATCCGTCAAGAGCGCCGCCTGTTGCATCAGCTCGGCCTTGTAGCGTTCGAAGTTGCGGGTCCCATCGATGCGCGGCGCGATCAGGCACAGGGTGGCGACGCAGTGGTGGCGTTCGTCATGGATCGGCGCGGCGAAGCAGTGGGTGAAGTTGTCGGCGATGCTGTCGAAAGAAAAGAAGCCCGCGTCGGTGGCTTTCCTGACCTGGGCGATGAAGCTCTTTGAAGACAGGCGAACGCCGTCGGGCAGCAGGAAATCCTCTGGCGGAATAAGCGCGAGAATTTCCGCGTCGCTCAAATGAGAGACCAGCAGCCGGCCCGACGCGGTCCAGGGGATCGGCACCAGTTCGCCGACATCGGCGCTGATGCGGAAGTGCCGCGCCCCCTCGTTCATCATGACCACGGTATACTTGTCGCCTTCGAGCATGCAGAGCTGCGCGGTCTCGCTGGTCTCTTCGGCAAGGTGCCGCAGATGATCCCTTGCCTCTCGCGTCAGGTCGAAATGATTGATGTAGCCGCGGCCCCAGAAATACAACCGGCGGCCGAGAAACACCCGGCCCTCGTCGTCGCAGCGCTCGAGAACGCCATTGTCGATCAGCAGGTTGATGACTTCGTAAATCGATGACTTCGGCGCACCCATGGCGATGGCGATTTCATTGGGGCGCATTGGCTGCTGCTGCTCCAGAAGAAAATCTAGAATGTGAAAGGCCCGGTCGAGTCCCCGAGCCCGCTTAGTTTGCACAACAGCGTCCATACCTGACTCTTTCTAGAAAACCGCCGAAAATCATCAAACCCGGAGTCTCAATCCGCCTTGTAGGCTATGCAGTCGATTTCCACCTTGCAATCCACCATCATGTGAGACTGCACACAAGCGCGGGCCGGCGGATGGTCCGAGAAATACTCGGCAAAGACCTTGTTGAAACTCCAGAAGTCGCGCGGATCGTCCAGCCAGACCCCGATGCGCACGATGTGGGAGGCGTCGTATCCCGCTTCTGTCAGGATGGCGAGCATGTTTCCGATCGCCTTGTGACTCTGGGCCACCACGCCGCCGTCGATGATCTCGCCCTTTTCCATGGCCACCTGCCCCGAGACATGCAGCCAGCCGTCGGCTTGAACGGCGCGGGCAAAGGGCAGCGGTTGACCACCGGCCCCCTTCTCACCGTCCCCTATGCGTTTGATCGACATGCGGATCTTCCTTCTGTTGTCACCGCGGTCCAGTTCAGAACTTCGAGTTCTTGAGAAATTCAGCGAGCCGCGTGCTTTTCGGAGAGTGAAAAAGATCTTTCGGCGCGCCTTCTTCGGCGATCCGGCCCTGATCCATGAAGACGATGCGGTTCGAGACCTCGTAGGCGAACTTCATCTCGTGGGTGACCAGCAGCATGGTCATACCGTCCTTGGCGAGATCCATGATGACGTTCAAGACCTCGTTCACCAGTTCGGGGTCGAGCGCCGAGGTGACCTCGTCGAAGAGCATCAGTTTCGGGTTCATGGCGATGGCGCGGGCAATGGCGACGCGTTGCTGCTGGCCACCGGAGAGCTGCCCTGGATAGTGGTCGCGGCGATCATGAAGGCCGACACGCCGCAGCCATTTCTCCGCCACCCCTATGGCCTCGTCCCGGGGCATCCTCTTCACTTTGACCAGGCCCAGGGTGACGTTTTTCAGGGCGCTCATATGCGGGAAAAGATTGAATTGCTGGAACGCCATTCCGGTCATGGCGCGCTGCCGGGCGATGACCCTTTCCGCCAGCCGGACGCGCTTGCCGTTGCGCTCCTGGTAGCCCATTTCTTCGCCGTCGATGACCACGCGGCCGGCATGAAACGTCTCCAGCAGGTTCACGCATCTGAGCAGTGTTGTCTTGCCGGAGCCGCTGGCGCCGATGATGCTCACCACGTCGCTTGCCTGCATGGCAAGGTCGACGCCCTTGAGGACTTCCGTTTGATTGAAGCTCTTGTGAAGCTGTTCGATGCGCAAAAGGCTCATTGCCGCCCACCGCTCATTGCAACTGGTTCATGGCGCGCCTCACACCGGGATCCTGACTCGACGTTCGGCGGCGCGGCCCAGCCGCTCGATGCCGAAATTGATCACAAAGTAGATGAAGCCGGCGAAGAAGTAGAACTCCAGACTGAGGAAATTCCGCGAGATGATCTGTTGGATCGACAGCAGCAATTCGACCACGCCGATGATCGACAGAAGCGTCGAGGCCTTGACGATTTCCGTCGCCGTATTCACCCAGGTCGGAAGCATCTGGCGCAAGGCCTGGGGCAGCAGGACATAGGCGAAGATCTGCGGAAACGTCAGGCCGATGGCCTTGGCCGCCTCTGTCTGGCCCGTTGGGATGGCCTGCAGGGCGCCGCGGACGATCTCGCCGACGTGCGAGCTGCAAAACAGAGTGAGGGCGAAGATCCCCGCCTCGAAAGCGGTCAACTGAATGCCCACCACCGCCAGAATGTAAAAACAGGCGAGAATCAGAACGAAAACCGGCGTACCGCGGAGAAAATCCGTGTAGATGCGAATGATGAAGCGCCAGCTCCAATGTCCGTAGGTCAAAATCAAGCCGACGGCCAGACCCAGCAGGGTGCCGAGACCAATGGCAAGAAACGAGATCATCAGGGTGATGCCGATCCCATCGATAATCGATCGGCGGGCGGCCCAGGCATCGGCGGCGAATTGCTCCAGTTCCATGCCGTCGCTCCCTATCTCGGTATTGCCAAACGCCGTTCGAAGATGCGCAGGCCCTGGGCTATGATGTAACAGGCAAGCACGTACATCAGGCTCGCGACCACCCAGGTCTCGACGACACGAAAGGTTTCGACGTTGATCTTGCGGGCGTAGAAGGTCAGATCGGGCACCGCGATCGCGGCGGCCAGCGAAGTGTCCTTGAACAGGGAAATGAAATTGTTGCTGAGCGACGGCAACACGTTGCGGAGCATCACCGGCACGGTGAGGCTGCTCTTGACCTGCAGTTCGGTCAGGCCGATGGCGAGACCCGCCTCTCGCAAGCCGCCCGGCAGGGCGATCAGGCCGGCGCGAAAGACCTCGGTCAGATAGGCGCCGGCGTAGATCGACAAGGTGGCCACGAAGGATTCGATCTTGCCGAGACGAACCCCCAGTTGCGGCAAGGCAAAATAGGTGAAGAAAATCAGCACGAGCAACGGCGTATTTCGGATCGCCGTCACATAACAGGTCGATAGAGCGCGGATCAGACGATTTGGCGCCAGCATGCCAAAGGCCGCCACGAGGCCAATCAGACAGCCGATGAAAATGGACACGACGGCCATCACAAGACCGAGCCCCAAACCTGCCATGAGCAGGTCAAAGTCGCGCCACACCGCATCGAAGTTCAGATTATACCCCAAGGCGACGGCCCCTGGCAGCTAACGGTAAATTCCAACTACCGCAGATCACTTGTACTCGACGGGAAAGCCGATCCGCGGCGGCGGAAGATCGACACCGAACCACTGCTTGAAGGAAGCCGCATAGGTGTTGAACTCGACGCCGGTCATGGCCTCATGAAACACCGAGTTGACGAAGTTCAGCCAACGCTGATCGCCGGGTTTCACGGCACAGCTGTAACTCTGAGGGTTCCAGCCATATCCCGCGTCGCGATAGCGGTCAGGCGACTGCAGCATGAACCAGGCCAGAGAGGACTGATCGGTGGCCGCGGCGTCGGAACGACCGGAGTTCAGGGCCTGATACATCAGGTCCACGCTCTCGTACTGATCGACGCTGGCCTGCGGCAAGGCGGCCTGAACCATTTCCTCGGCATAGACATTTTGCAGGACCGACACGGTTACGTCGTCACCGGCGGCCATGAGCTCGCCGTGGTCCTTGTACTTGCCGTCCGCGAGCAGAAGCAGGCCGACGCCTTCGCGGTAATAGGGGATGGTGAATTCGACCTGCTGGGCGCGGCCGGCCGTGACCGTCATGAACTGACAGGTGATATCGACCTTGTCCGTCGTCAGGTTGGGAATGCGCGCATCGCCGGACTGGAAAACGAACTCGATCTTTTCGGCATCGTCGAAAAGGCCCTTGGCCACCAAGCGGGCCATGTCGACGTCGAAGCCGACGAGCTTGTCCGCGGCGTCCTTGAAGTGCCAGGGGGCGTTGGTGCTGCCAGTACCGACAATCAGGTGGCCGCGTTCGAGGACCTGATCCAGTTTGCTTTGGGTCTGCGCCATGGCGTTGGCGGACAGGGCCGCCGCCATACCCAGGGCCGCCATGATTGCCGTACCCCGCGCAACGAGTTTGCTCGACATGTGAATCTCCTCCCGTGATGCTTTTTTCTGAATTCCGCTATAATGGAACTCTTTACGATATAGCGGACTTGTGCATTATGCGGTCGGGAGGAACTCTGTCAAGGGAGGTCCTTGAGGTCGGCTGGGATCGTGGCGCGCCTTGCGATAGGCTAGTTAAGCCAAGATGCATTCGGGTCAGACGGTTTCTCGGCTCAGGGGAAGGAAACACGCGATGTCGCAATTCGGCGAAATCGAAACGCCGGCCGTTCTGATCGAACTGGAGCGTGTCGAGCAAAACGTCCTTCGGCTGCAGTCTCATTGTGACCGCCATGGCATCGCCTTGCGGCCGCACATTAAGACCCACAAGCTGCCGCGCCTGGCCAGACTGCAAATTGAGGCGGGGGCCATCGGCATTACCTGCCAGAAAATCGGCGAAGCGGAAGTCATGGCCGATGCCGGCATCGACAACATTCTCATCACCTACAATATTTTGGGCGACAGTAAACTTCAGCGCCTCCTGCGGCTGTCGCGCAGATGCCGCCTGTCGGTGGTGGCGGACAATGCGGTGGTCGTCGAAGGCCTGGCTGGAGCCTTTGTCGGGGAAGCCCAACCCTTGAACGTGCTGGTCGAGTGCGACACCGGCGCCGGACGCTGCGGGACCCAATCCATCGAGCAGACCCTCGGCCTCGCCCAACTGATCCACAACGCCGAGGGCCTCGCCCTCGCCGGCCTGATGACCTATCCGCCCATGGGCGATCAAGGCCGGGTGAATGCCTGGCTGCAAGGCGCCAGGGACGCCCTGCTTGGAAAGCGACTGCCCTGTCCCGTGGTGAGCAGCGGCGGCACCCCCAACATGTGGCGCGCCCAGGAGGTGCCGACGGCGACGGAACACCGCGCCGGCACCTACATCTATAACGACCGCTCGCTGGTCCGGGCCGAAGTCTGTAGCGTGGACGACTGCGCCTTGAGCGTGATGGCAACGGTTGTGAGCCGGCCGACGGCGGAGCGGGCGATCATTGACGCCGGGTCGAAGATCCTGACCTCGGACCTTCTTGGCATGGAGGGCCACGGCCTGATCGCGTCGGCGCCCAAGGCCAAGGTCGCCGGTCTGAGCGAAGAGCACGGCACCATCGACCTCACAAACAGCCCATGGAATCCCCGGGTTGGCGAACGCCTTCGCATCATCCCCAATCACGCCTGCGTCGTCTCCAACATGGTCGACCGGGTTTATCTCCTGCGCGGTGGAGAGATCGAGTGCGAGGAAAGGGTTGCCGCCAGGGGCAGGGTTACATGAAGCCGGCGAGGCCGCGCTACCGTTGATCGACTAGTGGCTCGACACAGAGATTATGCCTGTTTCACCGCGAAGGTTTTGCCCGCCGGCAAGGCGCGGGTTGTGCGGTGGTGCCAACCACCACAAGCAATCCGCCCCATGCGTCGAACCTGGGCCGCAGGCGGGCAAAAGATCGCGGCCTTCGGTGGGGCCACTCGACCCTCTGGGGGCGTTGCGCTGCTTGCCCGATGTGCCGCATCGCGCTGCGCAGCGCGCCGACCCAGAGGGTCGATTGGCCTCCATGAAACTGTCATAATCTCTGTGTCGAGCCACTAGGAGACCCGCATGACCGCCGAGACCGCTTTCCGGAACGCCATTGCCGAGTTGCCGATCGTCCCGGTTTTGCGCGGAATTTCGCCGGAAGAGGCGCTGGCGGTCACCGAAGTCCTCCATGAGGCGGGATTCCGCATTGCCGAGGTGACCCTGAATTCGCCCAGGCCCTTTGACTCCATCAAGCTGATGGCGGAGGCCTATGGCACGCGCATGCTGATTGGCGCGGGCACCGTTCTCGCCGCCGAGGAAGTGGCGGCGGTGCAGTCGGCGGGCGGCGCGCTGATCGTCTCGCCCGATATGAACCCGGCGGTCATAGCGGAAACCCGTGCCCGGTCCATGGTCTCGCTGCCCGGCGTGACGACCCCGACGGAAGCCTTCTCGGCGATCCGGGCCGGCGCCCATGGCCTGAAACTCTTTCCGGCGGAAATGATAGGTCCGGCCGCGGTCAAGGCCATGCTGGCGGTCCTTCCCAAAGGCCTGCCGCTCTTTGCCGTGGGCGGCATATCGACAAAAAACCTGGCGGACTACCTCGCCGTTGGGGTGACCGGCGTCGGCTTTGGCTCGAACCTCTATCGACCGGGGATCGATCTGAAGGAAGTCCGTGCTTCCGCCACCGCCCTTGCCGCGGCCTATCGGCGCATACGGTCGGACATCGGCGGGTAGCGGCTCGGCGCATAGATCATGAGCGACGTAATGCGAGATTTCGGCCTGACCCCGGTGATCAATGTAGCGGGCACCATGACCGCCCTGGGCGCGTCGCTGGTGCGGCCCGAGGCGATCGAGGCCGCTGCGGCCATTCAATCTGAATTCCTGCTCATCGACGAGTTGCAGGCCCGCGCATCCGACGTCATCGCCCGGGCAACGGGCGCCGAAGCCGGCGTGGTGACGGCCTGCAGCGCGGCGGCCATGACCCTGGCCATTGCCGGCGCCATGACCGGCCCGGACCTGGCCAAGGTAGAGCAGCTCCCCGACAGCAGCGGAATGAAGGACGAGGTGGTGATCCCGGCGGGACACCTGATCAACTATGGAGCCCCCATAGAGCAAGCGGTCCGCCTGGCCGGCGCCAAGGTCGTTGCATTGGGCTCGGTGGCCGGCTGTACCGACCACCACCTGCAACAGGCCCTGAGCGAAAACACCGTGGCCGCCCTCTTCGTCGTCTCCCATCATGTGGAGCAACGAGGCGCGCTGGAACTGGAGGCGTTTATCGCCACCTGCCGCGCCCACGGCGTTCCGGTGATCGTCGACATGGCGAGCGAATACGATCTGCGCGGGCCCCTTGCCATGGGTGCGTCCCTGGCAATTTACAGCGCCCACAAGTTCCTCGGCGGCCCGACCGCCGGACTCCTCGCCGGCGACAAGGCCCTGGTCCAGGCGGCCTATCTGCAGAACCATGGCATCGGCAGGCAAATGAAAGTCGGAAAGGAAGGCATCGTCGGCGCCCTGGCTGCCCTGCGGGCCTGGGGCGAAAGAGACCACCAAGCCGTCAGAGCCCGCGAGGAGGCGGTCGTGGCGGGTTGGATGTCGGCCCTTGCGGCAACGCCGGGTCTGACGCCGGAGCGTCACGCGGACTGGACCGGCAATCCCATCGAGCGTGTGAAAATCACCGTGGATCCCAAGGTGGCGGGCCTTTTCGCCTGGGAGCTGGCGGCGCGGCTCCTGGCCGGCAGACCCGCGATCGCCGTCCGCGACGACCTGCTCGAGCAGGGCCTGGTTTTTCTCGACCCCTGCAACCTCAGACCGGGCAAGGGAGAGGAGGCAATCGTCGCCCAGCGCATTGACGAAGAGGTGCGCGCCGCCCTCGAACGGGCGGACGGTGGCAAACTGTCACTGGCGGATTGGCGCCGAGCGCGGCTTGAGCACAGCCTTGCCTGGCCAGCGTCTTTCCGCTGAGCGGTTTCAAAGGTCGAGAACCTCGGCAAGGCCGATGCCGCTCTCGCCGGCGCCGCTGTAGAGCAGGTAGATCCTGTCCCCTTCGCAGTAGATGCAAGGGTCGCGCAAGGCATGTTCGCGACCATCCGCGGCGCCGATGCGGGATCGGACCGGCGGCAGGTCGGCGCCTTCCCACGTCAATTCAGGCCGCAGCACGACGGTCGGCACTCCGGCCTTCCAGTCCGCCCAATCGGCTGACAGCCCAATGGACCTGTGCAGGATGCATTCCGGCTCGTCGCCGATGCATGAATAAAAGAGCTCGAGGCGGTCGCCGCGACAGAGCACCGCCACATGGCGGATGATCTGGCCCGCGACCGCGACCGGGCTCGAGGTCAAGAGCGGCGGTCCGGCTTCGAAGGGCCCCTCCCAACCCTTCGCCCGCAGCAGCGCGCCGCCCCAGGCAATGGCATAGACCCAGCCGCCATGCGCGAAGACCCGGAAATAGGGCGGGCCGAGCAGCGGCGCCAGCGCTTCGAAGGAGAGGCCGTCCCTGGACGTGGCCACGCGGGTCTGTTGGTCGGCATCGGCCAGCAGGCCGTGAAAATACATGCGGATCTGACGTTTCTCGTGGTCGATATGAACGTCCGGCGAGGCGACGTGGGCGTAGAGAGAGAGGTCTTCCTCCACCGCCACTTCAGGCTCCGGCAGATCGGCTGCCTCGAACAGCGACTGGGCGACGTCGAGCACACCCGGCGCATGGATCCGCCAGGGTCCGCCGAGCGCGTCGCTGTAGGCCATGCGGATATGGGTGCCCATGTGGTGGGCGAAATAGAGGTGGTAGCGTCCAAGGCGGTTCTCGACCCAGTCGGGCACGCGTATGAGCGATGGCCCATTGATGTTGTCGCCGATGCGCGGATGCAGACCGGGATGGATCAGCGGTTCCGCCAGAAGCCTTTCAAGCCTCGGCATCGCATGGCCCGTCTTCAAACTCGGCGATTTCCGCCGCCGAATAGCCGAGGTCCCCCAGGATCTCGCCGTTATGCTGGCCCAGCGCCGGGGCGGCGCTTTCGATCGCCCCGCGTGGGGCGATGGGGTTGCGGGCGAAACGCATGGCGCCGTTCGCCGTCGCCACTTCGGAGAAGGCCGCGTATTCGCTGCTGATCGGGCTCTCGGCAATGCTCTGGACGTTCTCGACCGTCGAACAGGGGATGCCCCTTTCGACCAGGAGGCCGAGCCAGTGACGCGCCGGCTGTTGGCGAAAGTGTCCGCCGAGGATCTCGTCGAGGCCATCGCGGTTGTGCAAGCGGGTCTCGTCGTCGGCGAAACGCGGGTCGTCGGTCAGTTCCGGCAAGCCGATGGCGGCGCAGAAGTTGGGCCAGTCCTTGGCGCCGCCAAGACCGATGACGATGTCCCGGTCGGCGGTCGGGTAAGGCTCGAAGGGGGTCATCGACGGGTGCCGCGAGCCGATCGGCGCGGCGACGATGCCGGCGTTGAGAAAGCGCGCGAAGGCATTTTCCAGGCAGACCCACTGACAGCCCAGCATGGAGACGTCGAGGGCGCTGGGTTTGTCGGCGCCGCTGGCGTTGCCCCGGGCATCACGCTGATAGAGGCGCTGGAGAATGCCGATGGTGGTGAAAAGAGCCGCCGAGATATCGCCGACGGAAAAGCCGACCCGCGTCGCCGGCCCGCCGAGGGGGCCGTTGATGCTCATCATGCCGCTCATGGCCTGGACGACGATGTCGTAGGCCGGCCGGTCCGACAGCGAACCGCTCTGGCCAAAGCCGCTGATCGAGGCCCGTACCAGACGCGGATTGATGGCTTCGAGCTCGGCGTCGCCGCAGCCCAAGCGGTCGCGCACGCCGGGCCGCATGTTCTCGACAAAGACGTCCGCCGTCGCCAAAAGCCTGTGCAGCACCGCCTTGCCGCCTTCCGACTTCAGGTCGAGAACGAGCGAGCGTTTGTTGCGGTTCACCGAGGCGAAATAAAGGCTGACGCCGTCGACGAAGGGCGGCGTCGTGCGCGCCACGTCACCGCCGGGGTTTTCCACCTTGATGACATCGGCGCCAAGCGAAGCGAGCAGCCAGGTGCAAAATGGCCCCGACAGGACGCTGGTCAAGTCGACGACCCGTATGCCCTTCATGCCGCGCCGCCCCGGCAGAGGGCCTTCATGGCGGCGAGATGCCCGCGCTCGGCCTCGAGAGCGACGGCGCAGAGCGACGCGGCGCTGGCAGCAAGCTTGTCCGGGTAGACAAGGCGGTCGATCAGGCCGCAGGCCAAGGCCGCCTCGGCCTCGATCCTGGCGCCCGCCAGCAGGATCAGCGACGTCTGCCCCGGGCCGATCAAGGCGCGCAGCCGGGCGCTGTCGACCGCGCCGGGCAGCAGGCCGTTGCGCAGGACCGGGTAGGCAAAGGTCGCCTGCGGCACGGCAATGCGGATATCGCAGCCCAGGGCCAAGGTAAGGGCGCCGCCGATGCAGGCGCCGTTGATCATGGCGACCGTCAGGATCGGTAGCTGCTCCAGGGCCCGCGCGACCTCGTCCCAGATCGCGGCCTTGGGATCGTCCGGTTGCTTCGACAGCTCCGCCAGATCGGCGCCGCCGCAAAAGGCGCGCTCCCCGGCGCCGGTGATGGTCATGGCCCGCAAGTCCGCGTCTTCGGCGGCGGCCGTGAAGACCTCGTGCAGGCGGACCAGCATGTCGCGGCTGAGCGCGTTGGCCTTTTCCGGCCGGTTGAGCGTCACCTTCAGCATGCCTTGGTGACGCTCGCAAACGATCCTATCGGACGTCATGACGGCACCCGGCTCGCGGCGTTCGGGAGGGCTTGAACGGCATTCAAGTCCGGTATTCCGGGCACTTGCGCTCCAGCAGGCGCAAAAGCGCCGGCCATTGGAACTCGCCCTGCGGCCCGTTCTCCGGGCTGCCCCAGTCGTTCAGCGCGCGCATGGCCTGGTCGGTGATCCGGATGGGCCGGTCGGTGGCGCCGAGGATATCGACCTGAACCTTGCAGGCCATTTCGAGATAGTAGTGATAGGTGAAGGCCTCCACCGCCGTGCGCCCAACCGCCAGCAAGCCGTGGTTCTGCAGCAGCATGGCGTAGTTCGGGCCGAGGTCGCGGGCCAGCAGCTCGCATTCGTCGTCGGCCGCGGTCGGATCCTGGTAGGCATGGCTCGACAGCGTGCCGAGCACGAAACCGGCGTGCTGCGACAAGGGCAGCAGGCCATCGGGCATGGCCGAGACGGCAATGCCGGCGCGGGTATGGCTGTGGATCACGTAGTTGATCTCGGGGCGGGCATTGAGCACGGCGGAATGAATGACGTGGCCGGCCAGATTGAGCGTCCGCCCCTGCGAAAGCATCTCGCCGGAAAAGGAAATCTTGCTGAGGTTCGACGCCGTGATTTCGTCGAACATCAGATCATGGCTGTTGAGCAAGTAGGTGTCGGGTTCGTCGGGCAGGCGCGCGGAAATGTGCGTGCTCGTCACGTCGGTCCAGCCATAGTGGGCGGCCAAACGGTAGAGGGCCGCCAGCTCGCAGCGCGCGGCCCCTTCGGTGTCGTCGCGGATTTTCAGGTGTTGCATGTCTCAGCCCCTCATTTCAGTGCGGTAGAGATCGTGGAAATGGCGCGCACCACGAAGACATTCTCGTCGACGATGCGATGCGCCGCGTAGGCGCCGGGCGCCGCGCGACAGAACGCCCGACTTACCCAAGCGACGCCACGATAATGCGGTTGACCTCGGCGGCGGCTTCCATGTGCGGCATGTGACCGACCCCCGCCAGCCTGTGGAGCTCGACGCGATCGGGCAGGCCGTCGGCCTGGGCGACCGGCAGGATGCGGTCGGCCTCGCCCCAGATCACCGACACCGGCAGCGCGATGCCGGCCAGGCCGGCCGGGTCCAGGGTCTTTTGCCGACCCTCGGTAAAGAGGCCGTCGGCAAGGCTTCGCAGCGCCTGATCGACGCCGTCGAGCCGCTTGTACTTGAGCACGTAGTTGACCTTGTCGCGGCTGATCATGGCGGGGTCGGCGACCAGTAGTTCGAGCACCGCGCGCATCTCTTTGCGCCGGCCGGCGGCGATGAAACCTTCGATGAAGTCGAGGTTAACTTCAGGGGCCAGGCCGGCGGGCGCCAGCAGGGTAAGGACGCTGACCCGTTGCGGGTGCTGCATGGCATAGAGCAGAGCCAACGCTCCGCCCATGGAGTGGCCGACCAGGTGCGCCCTGTCGATATCGAGGGCGTCGAGGAAATCGCCGAAGACCGCCGCCAGCGCCGCCAGGTCGCCGTCACCCACCGCCTTGCTCGAGCGGCCGTGGCCCGGCAGGTCGAGGGCCACGACGTCGTGGTTCTCTGCCAGGGCCGACTGGTTGAACAGCCAGTTGTTGAGGTCGCCGCCGAAGCCGTGGATCAGCACCAGCGGCAGGCCGCCTCGCGGCCCCATGCGCAGGAAGTTGAGATTGAGGCCGCCGGCCGATACCGCCTCCGGCTCCGGCGCGGTTGCTTCGGCCTCCGCCGCCTTGACGGCGAAGTCGGCATCGAAACGCGCGATGAAACCGTCGAGATCGGCCTCGGGCAGGTCAGCCTCGGCAAGCAGGCCAAGCAGGGCGCCGACCGAGACCGTCTCGCCCTCGCCGGTCACCCGCCGGCGCAAGACGCCGACGGCGGGGGCCTCGAAGACATTGGTGATCTTGGTGGTTTCGATCTCCAAGATCTCCTGGCCGGCCTCGACCCGGCTGCCCTCTTCAGCCAGCCAAGCGACCACCGTCCCCTCCTCCATGGCGAGGCCCCACTTGGGCATGGTGATCGACTGGATGTCATCGCTCATTGGCCGTATCCCGCGACTTCGCGCACCGCCGCCGCGATCTTGTCGGGGGTCGGAATATAGGCGTCCTCCAACTCCGGCGCGAAGGGCACCGGCGTATGCGGCGGCGTCACCATCCTTACCGGCGCCTTGAGCGCGCCGAAGGCGTTCTGGGCGATGAGCGCGGAGATGTCGCTTGCCATGTTGCAGCGCGGGCTGGATTCATCGACCACGACAACGCGGCCGGTCTCCTCGGCGCACTCGAGGATGGTGTCCTCGTCGAGCGGCGAGGTCGTGCGTGGATCGACGACGGTGCAGGAGATCCCGGCCTTTTCCAGGCTGTCGGCGGCCTGGTTGGCAAAACTCACCATGCGGCCGAAGGCGACGATGGTCACGTCGTCGCCCTCGCGGGTCAGGTTGGCCTCGCCGAAGGGGATGGTATAGGCCTCGTCCGGCACCTCCTCTTCCTCGTCGTAGAGCACCTTGTGCTCGAAGAAGATCACCGGGTCGTCGTCGCGGATGGCCTGGGTCATCAGGCCCTTGGCCTCGTAGGGCGAAGACGGCAGCACGACCTTGAGGCCGGGCGTGTGGGTGAAGATCGGATAGAGGCACTGGCTGTGCTGGCTGGCGGCGCGGAAGCCGGCGCCGTACATGGTGCGGATGACCAACGGCGTCACCGCCTTGCCGCCGAACATGTAGCGGAACTTGCCGGCCTGGTTATAGATCTGATCGAAGCAGACCCCCATGAAGTCGACGAACATCAACTCCGC
>JAJFGM010000529.1 GCA_021776145.1 Kiloniellaceae bacterium
ACAGCTCGACGGTGCCCCAGCGTTTGTCGATTTTGATGAAGGCTTCCTGGTAGGGACCTTCCTTGAGCTTGGTGACCTTTCGCGCAGTCTTGTTCATCAAGCTGCGCGAACCGCTGACCTCGCGATTGAGGCGCGCGCCGACGCGGCCAATGGTCTTGTTCTCGCGGCCGATTTTGACCTCTTCGGCGAAGACCATAAAGACGTCTTCGGCCGGCAGCGCCTGGCCGTCCCATGCCGCGAGCAGCTCCAGGGTCCGCGGCATCGATTCTTGAAGTTCCGGGTTGTCGACACTGCGCCACGACATTTGGACGATGGGGATGATGAAAGAAAAGAGGATAAAGAGGAACAGTGGCGCAACCAGCAAAACGGCCTTCATGCGGTTGCGGCGCATGGCGCGGCGCAGACTGACCTTCAGCGGCACACCGTCGGTTGTCCGCATTACTGCGTCGCTGGCTGTTATTTCCGCCATGAGTATCCTCTGTTTCCGCTGCCCTCAGTCTGAGGGTCAAAGTCGTTTGGCACTCAAAGAAACTGATAGCCATCCGGCTGGGACGAAGTCTTGTTGTGCTGCAGGCTTGGTTCACTAGCCGAAAAAAGAACGGGGCGGACTTTTACGATCCGCCCCGTTGCCTATCGCTAGGATTATTTGACCAGCCAAGCGTTGAAACGCTCGGTCAGCTCGTCTTGATGGTCCGCCCACCATTCGAAATCGTTCTGCAGGGCGTTCTGGAAGTTGGCGGGCGCCGTTGGCATGTGCGGGCCCATGTCAATGCCGGCTTCCGCGTGCTTGCCGATCATCGGCACCGAAGACTTGCGCACCGGACCATAGGAGATCCAGCTTGCCTGGTCGGCCAAGCGCTTGGTGTCGGTCGAGAAGTGAACGAACTCGAGCGCCCGCTCTTTGTTCGGCGCGCCCTTGGGCATGATCCACAGATCGATGTCCCAGACCTGGCCGTCCCAGAGGATCTCGAAGGGCTTCTTTTCGACCGCGATGGCGTTGAAGATACGGCCGTTGTAGACCGAAGTCATGGTGACTTCACCGTCAGCCAGCATCTGCGGCGGCTGAGCGCCAGCTTCCCAGAAGATGGTGTCGGACTTGATCTTGTCGAGCACCTTGAAGGCACGATCCACGCCCTCATCGGTTTCGAGCGCGGAATAGACATCGCTTGCCGGCACGCCGTCGGCCATCAGCGCCCATTCCAGGTTGACCTTCGGTGTCTTGCGCAGGCCGCGCTTGCCGGGGAACTTGGCGATGTCGAAGAAGTCGGCGATGGTCTTTGGCGCGTCGACCTTGGACGTGTCGTAGGCAACCACGGTCGACCAGACGATCTCGCCGATGCCGCATTCGTGCAGAGTGCCTTCGATAAAGTCATCGGTCGCCGCCGTGCCGTCAGGCGCCGGGGGCAGGGCCGAATGGTCGAAGGTTTCCAGGATGCCTTCGTCGCAGCCGATCTGGGCGTCCGCCAGTTCGGCGTCGACCAGGTCCCAGCTCACGTTGCCGGCTTCGACCTGCGCGCGCACCTGCGCCATGCCGCCGTTGTAGTCTTCCGAATTGATCTTGACGCCGGTTTTGGCCGTGAAGGGCTCGTGATAGGCCTTCACCTGGCTCTTGGTGTAGGCGCCGCCCCATGAAACGACGGTAAGGGCTTCTTCCGCCGAGGCTTGCGAAATGCCGCCGACAAAGGCGGCAATGGCAAGCGCTGCCGTTGTGTATTTCAACGAAATTCTCATTTTTTTTAGCTCTCCCTGAGGTTTTTGCCGGCAGGCCCGGCGGTTGATACTTGGTTCTCTCCTAAACATAACCGCAGATGGCACAGCAATGTGCCGTCGCGCGGTTCAGACGTACACGGACGTCACGCATCCAGTGCCCGGCAATCTTCCATGGTCCACCCGACAGTGACCGTTTCGCCTTCCGCCAAGGACGCATGCCCCTGGGCGTTGGGCACCTTGACGATGAACTGGTCGTTGCCGGCCAGACTGATGCGGGTGCGAATGTGGTCGCCGAGGTAAATCAGCTCTTCCACCTTGGCATGCGCGACATTGGGGAACTGGCCCTCCGATGGCGCGATGGTCACCCGTTCGGGACGCAGCGACAATGTCGTACGGCTGCCTTTGCCGCCGATGTTGACGGCCAGCGCCTGCACCGTTCCACCACCTTCGAGGTCGACGGTACAACCTGTGCCGTTGACCGCGGTGACCGTGCCGTAGAGCCGGTTGTTCTCGCCGATGAAACCGGCGACGAAGGCGTTGTCCGGCTCCTCGTAGAGGACGGGTGGCGAGGCCAGTTGTTGGATGATGCCATCGTCGAAGACGGCGATGCGGTTGGACATGGTCAGGGCTTCGGACTGGTCATGCGTCACATAGACCATGCTGACTCCGAGGCTTTCGTGGATGTGCTTGATCTCGTATTGCATTTCCTCGCGCAGGTTCTTGTCCAGCGCGCCCAAGGGCTCGTCCATCAGAACCAGGACCGGCTCGAACACCAGGGCACGGGCGACGGCCACGCGCTGTTGCTGGCCGCCGGAGAGCTGCGCCGGACGGCGGTTGCCGAATCCGCCGAGTTGCACCATGTCGAGCGCCCCGTTGACCTTTTCCTCGGTCTCCGCTTTGCCCATTTTGCGCACCTGCAGAGGGAAGGCGAGGTTCTCGGCCACGGTCATATGCGGGAACAGGGCGTAATTCTGAAACACCATGCCAATTCCGCGCTTGTGCGGCGGCACGTTGTTGATCGGTTCGCCGTTCAGCAGGATCTCGCCGTGAGTCGCCACTTCAAATCCGGCGAGCATCATAAGAACCGTGGTTTTGCCGGAGCCGGAGGGCCCCAACATGGTCAGGAACTCGCCGCGGGCGACATCCAGGTTTAAGTCTTTTACGACAAGCAGTTCGCCATCGTAGCTTTTTTGCACGCCGACGAATCGGACGATTAGGTCCTGGACCTCACTCATGGGCTGATGCACGCTCCCTGATCGTTTTCGCTCTTCGCGGAAAGACCGCCAGAACAGCGGTTTGTTAACCCGTCGAAAGAGTCGATTTTTTTAACTTTTGTTACAGAGAGACTAACGCAAGACGGGGCGAAATTAAACCCCCCGATATCGCGGGCGTTTGTTGCGATAACGGCCCATAGGCCTGTATCTGCGACAACAATATTGGTCGCAGTAGCAATGTCGGAATTTTATTCGCCTTCTGCGAGTGTCGAAGGGTGGCGTCTGAATCAAGCCGCCGTGCGGATTTTCATGTCAGTCCAAATCTCTCGCAAGGCGTTGATCAGGCTGTCCATCTGCGCATCGCTATGCTGTGGCGACGGGGTCAAACGCAGGCGTTCCGTTCCGCGCGGCACGGTGGGGTAGTTGATCGGCTGAACGTAGATGCCATAACGATCGAGCAACCGGTCGGTGAT
>JAJFGM010000530.1 GCA_021776145.1 Kiloniellaceae bacterium
TCCTTGAAGACCGAGAAGTCGGTCCAGGGATGGATGAAGTGGTCGCGATCCTTTTGCCAAAGATCCTGGGTGTCGTAGTTGAAGTTGGTCGCCATGTCCGCACCTCTTCTATCGGGTCTGGTTCTCTCGGGTCTGGACCGCGAACGCTGGCCACCGTTTCGGCGAACCCGGCGCTGCGCGATCACTGTCGTGCATGTTAGTCTGCCTCCGCGCGCCCAGCTTAACCATGCTCCCAAAGAGGTAGACGCACCAGATGTTCGATATGACCCGCTTCGCCCGAATTACCGGCCTGCTTGAAGCCCTCGAAGCGGTGGTCGACTCGCTAACGCCCAACGAGCGCGAACTCTTCCGACACCTGAAAACGAAATATGCCGAGCCGGTGTCCGGCGCGCCTGACGACCTCACCTGTCTGGAGGTCATGCTGCGCAACATCGAAATCCGCAAGGGTTTTGCTGTCGATGCCGCCTCCGCGAGCCGCGTCATCGAGATGGAGAGAAAAGGTCCGGACCAGCAGGAAGACTGAAGCCCGGTCGCTCGAGCGCGCTACCCGAGGTCCCTTAGCCGCCCTTCAGCGGCGGCATGATCGCCAGCCTGTCGTCGGCCGCCAGTCGCAAACGGCCGCGTTCGGCCTTGGGCACCGCCGAGCCGTTGTGGATGACCAGATAGGTGCCGTCCTCGGGCATGCCGAGCTGGGCAATGACGTCGAGCGGCGTGGCGTCCTCGGCGACCTCGATGGTTGCCAGGTTGTCCGTACCGCCCGGCGGTAGGTGTTTGCCGAGCAGGCCGCCGGTCTTGACCGAGATGCGCATCGCAAGCGTGCCTTCGCTACTAAACCCGCGTCACCGTGGTGCCCTGGGTGCACTCGAGGTAGGCTTCCATGACGCGGTGCGGGTCGCCCAAAAGGCGTGCCTTCCAAGGGCCCAGCCGGACCCCGGTCTGGATCAGCCCGCGGACCACGCCGACATGCTGCGTCAAGCCGAGCGCCAAGGCGCCGACCAGGATGTCATCGTCGAATTCCAGGCGCAGATATTTAAACCCGGCCTCGTCGACCGCCGTCGCCCCCTCGCCGCCCTCGACCCCCATCCACAGACCGAAAGAACTGGAAACCAGGCCCAGCGTGTTGAGGACATTCATCGACAGGCTGCCGCGAAAGTTGGTGCCCTTGCCGGCCATGTTGCGCGCCGCGATGCGGCCGTGCTCGCTGGCGGTCGGCTGAATGGCGTGGATTTCCTGTTTGCCGGTCGAAAAGTCCGGCCCTTGGGCGACATCGCCGGCGGCATAGATGTCGGGCACCGAGGTGCACAGGCCGCTATCGACCAGAATGCCGATATCGGTGGCGACGCCGCTGCCGTCGAGAAAGGCGGTGTTGGGGCGCACGCCGGTGGCACAGACGACGAGGTCGGCCTGCAAGGGGCCGGCGCCGCCCATCGACAGGGCGAGCCGTCCACCTTGCGCCTCGGTAATGGCCTCGATGGCGGTCCCGGTCAAAACCTTGACGCCCTTCGACCCGCACCAGCGCTTGATCATCTCGCCGCCGGTATCGTCCATCATGCGTGGCAGCATGCGCTCGGCCATCTCGACGACCGTCAGATTGACGCCGCGCGCGGCCAGGGCCTCGAGAACGATACAGCCGATGAAGCCGGCGCCCATGAGAACGACATCGGACCCGGCGGCGGCCTTTTCGGCGATGCGGCGGCCATCCGCCAGGGTCCAGCAGTTCTCGATGCCCGCCAGATCCATGCCGGGGATCGGCGGTCGCGTGGTGTGCGACCCCGTGGCGATCAGCAATTTGTCGTAGGCCAGGCTGCCGCCATCGCCCAAATTCACCGTCTTGGCCGCGGGCGCGACCCCGGTCACCGTCGCCTGGCGCAGTTCGATGCCGAGCTTTTCGAAGTGGCCGGTGCCGTGACGCAGATGCGTCCCCGCCTCGCCGACATTCTCGGCCAGCAGATAGGGCAGTGCCATGCGCGAATAGGGCGCCTCGGTTTCGCCGCCGATCAGCGTGATGCGACCGTCGCGGTCACAGTGCCGCAGAGTCTCCGCGGCGATGACACCAGCGGGTCCGGCCCCAACGATGACGTAGTCCATTTTTCACCCCACTCGGGTTTATGCACCCTAGGGTTCAGGTCCCCCTAGGGATCAAGGCCACTCGAATTCACGTCTCGGGCGCCAGGGCCAAGGAGCACGGCCGGCTACAGGCCGAGCCGCGCCAGGGTCTCGTTGGACGGGATGCCGTCGGCCGTCCAGCCACGCGCCGCATAGTATTCAGGCAGCATCTTGCCAAGTTCGGCGACCCGGCCCTTGGCGGTACCGCTCGGTGCCGGGACTTCCAGCAGGCGCTTGGGCAGGGTGTCGTCCTTGGCGGTCAGCCCGGCCGCGAGATTGAACTGGCGTTCCAGGTTCCAGACACGCTCGCCGATCTCGGTCAGCCGGGCTTCGTCCCACTCGCCCTCGCAGGCCGCGTCGATCTGCTCGCAGAACTCCGGAACGCCCCAGGCGGCGGTGGTGAAGAGGCAAAGTCCAGTGGAGTCGATCATCGCCGTGCGGTCCTGGGACTCCTTGCAGGGCACGGCCTTGCCATTGCCGCTCTGGTCTTCCATGTCCTCGGCGAAGGTGTCGTGCTTCAGGTGGCAGGCGCCGCGGTTGCTGGTGGCATAGCCCAGGCCCATACCCTGCAGGGCGCGCGAATCGTAGCCGGCGAACTCTTGCCCCTTGACCACCATCGCCAGTTCCGGGTGGCCGTATTGCTCGCACATCAGCTTCGAGCCGAGCCCGAGAACCTTGCCGAAGCCCTCGCCCCTGCCGGTTTTTTCCGCCATGACGGTGAGCGCCTCGGGATTGCCGAAGGTGAGCGGAATGCCGTCGGTGTCCTTCTCCGTCAGGACGCCCATCTGGAACAGCTCCATGGCCGCCGCCAGGGTGCCGCCGAACGAAATCGGATCCATGCCGTGTTCGTTCATCAAAAAGTTGGCAAAGGTCAGGGCATCGACGTCGTCAACACCGATCACCGGTCCGAAGGCATAGGCGGTTTCGTACTCCAAGCCGCCCGAGGCATGCCGGTACTCCGGCCGGTTGACGATGGTGAAGTGAGTCTCGTCGATGTGCGCGATGCGCCCGCAGGCGATGGTGCAGCCGAAACAGGCCTTGTTGGTCAGCAGATTGACGTGGCCGTTGCGCTTGGCTTTGACCACCGCCGACGGATTGATCTTGTCGACGCCCTCGAACTGGACCTCCTGGAAGTTACGGGTCGGCAGGCCGCCGAACTCTTGCATGGCGTCGATCATCGCCAGGGTGCCCTGCTTGGTCAGTCCCTTGCGGCCGCCGCTTTTTGCCAGGAGGTCCTTGGTCTTCTTGACCGCCTGCATGAAGCGCTTGGGATCCTTGACCGACACACCGACGCTGCCGTGCACGGCCACCGCCTTGAGATTCTTCGAGCCCATGACGGCACCGACGCCGGAGCGGCCGGCGGCACGGTGCAAGTCGTTGACGACACAGGCATAACGCACACCCTTTTCGCCCGCCTCGCCGATCGAGGCGACCTTCAACTGCGGGTTCTGGTGGTGCGACTTGAGCCATTCCTCGGTATGCCAGACCGTGGTGCCCCAGATGTCGTCGGCCGGCAACAGCTCGACCTTGTTGTCGACGATGTGCAGGTAAACAGGCTTTGCCGCGCGGCCGTGAATGACCAGCATGTCATAACCCGCGAACTTCAATTCGGCACCGAACTTTCCGCCCGAGTTGGAGCAGGCGATGGCGCCGGTGAGCGGACCCTTGGTGACCACCGCATAGCGGCCGCTGGTGGATGACATGGTGCCGCTGAGCGGACCGGTGGCAAAGATCAGGACGTTTTCCGGACCCATGGGGTCGGCCTTGGGATCCATGTTCTCCCACAGATACTTGGTCGCCAGTCCGCGCTCGCCCAGATAGTTGTTGGCCCACTCCATATTGAGCGGCTCGACGTCGCAGCGGCCCTCGGTGAGGTTCACCCGGAGAATTCTTTTCTGCCAGCCCATGGCGACAACTCCTCTTTAAATGATGCGCGCCGGAATAGGATGCGAACCGGCGGCTTACGCGGATGGCGTATGGGTCTTGATGGCCCAATCCAGCATGCGCTGATACCCGGTCCAATCGGCGTCAACGTAGGTGATGGCCTCTGTCGGGCAGGCCTCCGCGCATTGCGGGTCGCCGCCGCAAAGATCGCATTTGATCACCTTGCCGGTTGACTGGTTGTAGTTGATGGTGCCGAAAGGACAGGCGATTGTGCAGACCTTGCAACCGACGCAGGTGTCCTCGTTGACCTCCATGGCGCCGGTCGTCGCGTTCTTGGTGATCGCCTCGACCGGACAGGCGTGCAGGCACCAGGCTTCGGCGCACTGCGTGCAGGTGTAGGGAATGGCCCGCAGGCCGTGCTCGAACTCGAAAACCTTGATGCGCGACTTGGCCGGGTTGAACACGCCCTCGTGCTCGAAAGAACAGGCCATCTCGCACTGCAGACAGCTCGTACACTTCTCCGGATCGATCAAAAGCGACTTCTGCATAATACCCTCCCAACGGCGGACTCGCCGCGCAACTCAGCCGACCACGCCCCTGCCGAAGGAGCAACGGCCCATGCCAACTTTTTAGCAGACCGCGGCTCCGTCTGGCTATAGCACTTTGCCGCGCGACCGCGCGCGTGCCCTTCGCGCGGCGGAGAGCTTGAATCGCGACCGGGCGACCGATAGGGTCGCGGCGGCCCGGCGGCAAAGACCCGGCGGCAAGACCCGGCGGCAAAGACAGCGGTGCCGGCAAGGAGAGGCGGAATGAAACGGCTTGGAATCGCGGGTTTCAGCGGCAGCGGTAAGACGACGCTGGTGACACGCTTGATTCCCGAGTTGCGATGCCGCGGCTTGAGCGTGTCGACCATCAAGCACACGCATCACAACGTCTCGGTCGACCGCCGCGGCGATGCCAGTTGGGAGCTGCGCCAGGCCGGTGCCAGCGAGGTCGCCGTTGCCGGCAACGCCCGCTGGGCCCTGTTGCACGAGCACCACGGCGAGGCGGAATCCAGCGTCGACGACCTGGTGGCCCGCATGGACCCGGTCGATCTGTTGTTAATCGAAGGCTTCAAGCGGCACGAACACGACAAGATCGAGGTGCATCGGCCGCAGGTCGGCAAACCGCTGCTCGCCGAAGAAGATGCACACATCATCGCGGTCGCCAGCACCGCCGAATTGCCGCACCTGGCCTGCCCACGGCTCGATCTGGACGACATCCAAGCCATCGCCACCTTCATCATCCAGCGATTGGCGCTTTAGAGCCTGATCGTTTTATTTCGACTCAAAATGGAACGTGAATCAGCCTCTTATTCAATAAGTTAGAGGGCGATTGATACTCTTGATAGCTTCTATCAAGAGCGATCGCACTCTACAGCGTCAACCGTAGATCGCGTCGCCGAGCGCCTGCTTCCTGGCATGCCAGTCGGCGCGTGATAGCACAACGATGCGGGCGTCCTCGACCAGGCGCCGCAGCGCCCCCTCGCGCTTTTCGTGATACTGCGGCAGGCGTCCGGCGCCGGCGTAGATCGTCAGGTCCTGGCCCAGCCCGCCCTGCAGGTCGACCCGCGCGGCGATGGCGGCCCGCGCCGCGCCCGCACCCTGCGGGCTCATCACCGTCAAGAGCGTGCCCCAGCCGTGGGTTAGGCCAAAGAGCCCAAATAACTGTGTGTCCTGGTTCGCCGGGTCGGACGGTGGATGGGCATCAACCACGCTCAGGCGTCTCTTCTTGCAGGGGCGGCGATTGGCCGCCGCGGGTCGCCTGATACAGCACTTCAACCGCGCCGGCGGCAATAACCAAGGTGGCGCCCAAGACCTCGCGCAGGCCGAAGGGCTCGTCGGTAAGGACGGCGGCGGAGCCGACCCCGACCACGACCTCGCCCATGAAGAGAATCCCGACGAGGCCTGGGCTCAGGCGGCAGGCGCCCCAAAAAGCGAGCAGGCTGCCGGGTACGAAAAACAGAGCCGACGCCGCAAACAGCCACGGCAGGATCCGCAAGGCCGCATCCGGATCCGGCAATCCGCCGCGGCCTTCGATGGGCAGCGTCAGCAAGACCAGACTGGTCGCCAATCCAGCCAAAAACGACGTATAGACCGGCTCGAACGCGCCCTTGCCGGCGGTGCGAAACAGCCGCAGCGATCCATAGGCCCAGACAATACCCGCCAGCAGCGCCATCCAGTCGCCGGCCCGACTGGGCATGGGAAAGCCGTGTTCGAATCCAAGGATCACCACCAGCCCCGAAAGTCCGAGCAGCAATGCCAGGGAACGCGCCCGGGTCAAGCGTTCCCCCAGCAGCAAACAGCCGAACAGCGTGCCCCAAACCGGCGTGATGTAGAACAGCAGCAGGGCCCGCACGACGTCGGTCATGATCAGGCTCGCGGCGTAGAGCGCAAAAGCACCGCCGGTGAAGAGGCCGGTAACGACCAGATCCCATCCGCCGTGGCGGAAACGCCGCCAGCGCCACAACGCCAAGGGAGCCAGCAGCAGGATCGAGACCGCATAGAGCGTGGCGCTCGACCACATGCCGGACAGGCCGGCCGCCTCCAGGGCCCGCAGGGGCAGCCAGAAGAGTCCCCAGACGACGCCTGCGAGGGCGGTCGCCAGGGCCGCCAGCAGATCCGGGCGTTGCCACAGCCTTGTCATCAATCACGCCGTCCGAAACGATTCGCGACTAAGAGCTCCCTTCCCCCGCCGCATTGCGGCAGGGCGTCAAAACTCATTCCACGGAACGCGGCGGATGACAAGGACCGGCAATTCACACCTGACGCCGCCGCGCTATCCGGGTAGCCTTGGCGCGCAACCCAAAGGAGCACGCATGTCCGAGATCGAGTGCCAACGTCATCTCTTCGACATTCCCGACGACGTCGCCTATCTGAACTGTGCCTATATCTCGCCGCTGCTGAACGCGGCGGCGGATGCGGCGCGCGGCGGCCTGGCCCGCGAGCAGCACCCCTGGGAAATCCTGCCGGCGGACTTCTTTTCGGCGCCCGAGACGGCGCGCGGCCTTTTTGCCGCGCTGATTGGCGCCACACCCGATGACGTCGCGATCATCCCAGCGGCCAGCTACGGCGTCGCCCTGGCCGCCGCCAACCTGCCGGTCGCGGCCGGCCAGGAGATCCTGCTGCTGGAAGAGCAGTATCCTTCCAACAGTTATGCCTGGCTCGCCCTGGCCGAGCGCAGCGGCGCCCGGATTCGCCGTGTAAGCCGGCCCGCCGACGGCGGATGGACCCCGGCTGTCCTCGCCGCCATCGAGCCGAACACCGCGCTTGCCGCCTTGCCGCATTGCCACTGGATGGACGGCGGTCTGGTCGATCTCGTGGCGGTCGCAGACGCGTTGCGCCGGGTCGGCGCGGCCTTGCTGGTCGATGCCAGCCAGTCGCTCGGCGCCCTGCCGCTCGACGTCGGCGCGGTCAGGCCCGATTACCTGGTGACCGCCGGCTACAAATGGATGCTCTGTCCCTATGGCCTGTCCTTCCTCTACGTCGCGCCGCCACGGCAGAACGGACGGCCGCTGGAAGAAAACCCGCTGAACCGCAGCAACGGCCCGGACTTTCAACGCCTGTCGGAACTGACCGACGACTATGCCGCCGGCGCGCGCCGCTTCGACGTCGGCGAGCGAGCGCACTTCACCCTGCTGCCGGCCGCCATCGCGGCCCTGCGGCAGCTTCTCGATTGGCAGCCCGCGCGCACCCAGGCGACGCTCGCCGCGCGCAACCGCGCCTTTGCCGAGCGCGCCGCCGGTCTAGGTTTGACCTCGCTGTCGCCGGATTTGCGCGCTGGCCATTTCCTCGGCCTGCGCTTTCCCGACAGCGCTCCCGAAAGCCTGCTGCCGGTGCTGCAGCGTGCGCGCATCCATGTCAGCCTGCGCGGATCGTCGCTTCGTATCACGCCGCACCTCTATAACACCCAAGGCGATTTCGATCGCCTCTTCGACGCGCTCGCCAGCAATATCTAGAGGGCACTTTCGGCGGCGACGCGGATCAGGCGGCAGCGGTCGCAAGGGACCATCCCGACTGCTTCGAGCTACGCGGATTGGATCGAAATATTCGATTGCCGCGTGGCGTCGCCGGCGACCATCCCGCCATAACAAGACCGCGCCATATCAAGACAGCGTTACTGCGTCGCCGCCGGCATGGCGCCGACCAGCAGTTGCGGGTCGACGCGCTGATCGAACCAGTTCATGCGCCAGTCCAGATGCGGTCCGGTCGCCCGCCCGGTCGCGCCCAGCAAACCCAGGAC
>JAJFGM010000054.1 GCA_021776145.1 Kiloniellaceae bacterium
TGCTGAGCATATTCGACGCCGAGCGACGCGGCTGCGGGCCAATTGGGCCGAACCCCTTCGGGGCGGGGCGTATTTTCGCCAGGGCCGCGTCGCGCGTAGCTTGTGGGGGACCCACCCCACGGCGCCACGCGCTCCTTGCCCGGGCGCAAATCCGCTCCCGCCGTGGCCTTAACCTCAACCTCAACAGGCCCTAACCTCGGCACCGCCGGCATTTGCATATTCATCATTTTCTGGATCGGCTGGATGATCGTCCGGACACCGTCCGATGCCAGCCCGCAACGCTACCGTCTGTTGCGGCAGTTCATGATCGCCGCCGTCGTGATCGCCGTGATTTCCGGCGCCGCGGGGTACCTCAACGCCGGTCGTGACGAAGATGCGGCCCTGGCGTTGGACGCGCGCATCGCCGAGCTGGAAAGTCAACTGTCAATCGCGGATCGAGCCGTGCAGGCGCAGCGCACGGCCCAGGCACAGGTGCGCGGTGTCCTGCTGACGCTGCAGCGCGTCGTTGCTTCCAAGGAATTGGCGGCGGCGCAGTCACGCTCCGAGGAACTGCTGCGCGACGTCGATACGCTCAAGGGATCGATCGCGGATCTGCTGGCAGTGCTCGAAGCGACGACGACCGATTGACACCTGAGCACTGCGCTTCAAGCGGCACGCAACAACGCAACCCGCGCAAGGTCGTGCACTCGGAACCGGGTCAAGCGCCGCGAACTGGAAATTCTGACCCAAACCGGACATCTGTCCGTCGGGGAACTGGCGTTGCTACAGGGATAGAATTGCGTTCGTGAGTTGGTCGAGTGCCGTTTTGAGCTTGGACAGCGTACACGCGATATTCAGCCGGGCGAATCCTACGCCTTGGTCGCCAAACGCGGGTCCGCGTGTGACCGCCCAACCGGCACGATTTTTCAAGAACGCGGTCAGCTCATCCGGATTCAGCCCGAGGGCACGAAAATCCAGCCAAAGCAGAAAAGTGCCTTCCGGTTCGATCAGCTCAACACCTGGAATTTGGCCCAATTGTGACCGAACCGCAGATAGGTTGCCTGCAAGATAGTCTCGAACGGCGTCCAGCCACGGTCCTCCGTCCTTGTACGCCGCTTGCATTGCGACGTTGGCGAAGGCGTTATTTTTGTTGGCGGTCAAGCGGCTATTCTCGACCTGAAAGGCTTCGCGCCTAGTCTCGTCGGCTATGACCGTGAATGCTGAGCAGCAGGCGGCAATGTTGAAGCTTTTTGCCGGCGATAGGCAGGTGATGGCGGTGTTCGAACAGGTGGGGCCAAGCGATGCGAAGGGCGTGTATTCATAACCTGGAAAAGTGATGTCGCCGTGGATCTCGTCAGAGACGACAAGCACATCGTTGCGGGAGCAGATTTCGCCCAGTCGCAGCAACTCATCCTTAGTCCAGACCCGGCCAACAGGATTATGTGGGTTGCAGAGATACATCATTCTGGTGCGCGGCTCGGCAGCCACCCGTTCCAGTCCTTCGAAGTCCATCTCGTACCGCCCTTGCCTCAGGGACAGCGGGTTCGCGACCAGACGACGATTGTTCTCTTTGATGATGTCATAGAAATCAAAAAAGACAGGCGGCTGTACAATAACGCCATCGCCTTCGTCGGTGAAGAGGGAGGCCGCGATGGCCAGTATGTTCAAGACATTGGGCGCGCGCAAAATATGGCTCTTGTCCACTTGCCACCCGTGGCGGGTTCGCAGCCAACCAGTCAGCGCGGGCACCAAGCCATCGGGTACGGTTTCATAACCAAAAACTCCGTCGTCCAGCCTTTTCTGCAAAGCTACAAGCACAGGCGGCGCAGCCTTGAAATCCATATCCGCCACTCCGGCAGCGAACAGGTTTTCGCCACCCTCACCAAGGACGATAGGATGGGTTTTCAAGGCGGGACCAGCACGGCGGTCGATGTCTTCGTCCAAAGAGAAATGTAGGTTTGAGCGCGTCATCTTTCACACCGTCCATCAAGATCTCATGCTGCAGCCGCCTCATCACCAAGCAACCAATGGGAAAAAAACATGGCGCGCACCACAGCGATCAACTGCACGGCCACGAACGCTGCAAAAGCGGCGGAATTGATGCCCGTGAATTTATCGGAAAATCCACGCGCGATTGTTGACGGATCGCTCAGCGGATTGCCAAACACTTCGGCCATCAATCTGCGTGTCAATTGGCTTTTCCTTGGTTTCTGGGCGCTGCTTTCAAGGCTTTGCAGAACCTGTCTGGATCGATGTTCCCGCCGGTGACGAAGGTGGCTATTGTCTTTCCCTTGGTGTCCAGCTTTCCGCTCAGAACAGCAGCGATCCCAACAGCGGCGCCTGGCTCGACGACAATCTTGAACTGGTCGTATGCAAACAGCATCGCGGCGCGCACCTCGTCATCGCTCACGACCAATGCGCCGGCCAGCAGTTTACAATTGATCGGAAAAGTCAGGGAATTGGGCGTTGGCGTCATGATGGCGTCGCAAATGGTTTGTTGCCCTTTGGGGTTCGCCACACGCTTACCTGCGACAAGCGAGCGGCGCGTGTCGTCAAAGAGTTCGGGTTCGACCGCGAACACCTGTGTTTTGGGCGACAACGCTCGCATCACGATAGCTGTCGCGGCGGTCAAACCACCGCCGCCGCAAGGCACCAGAACAGCATCGAGAGATGTATTCATATTCTGAGCTTGCTGAAACAGCTCAAGCGCTGCCGTGCCGGCTCCAGCCAGAACCCGCCAATCACCGCTCGGAGGAACAATGATGCGCCCTGTCTCGGCGCGAAGGCGGGATACCACTTCGTCACTGTCTTCGCTGCCGCGATCAAAGGTAGCGATTATCGCGCCCAGTGTCCGCGTGCATTCTATCTTTGCGGGCGCTGCATCTTCTGGCATCACGATCAGCGCCGAGGTTCCCAACAATTGCGATGCAAGCGCCACGCCTTGGGCGTGATTGCCCGAGGAATAGGTTATTACCCCCCGTTGCTTCTCGGATGCGGACATCTGGCGAATGCGATTGTAGGCGCCACGGATCTTGAACGCCCCGGTCCTCTGGGCGCATTCGGCCTTGATGAGCAAGCGTCCAGCGCGTTTCGCGTCAAGATCAGGGTTTTGCAGCAGGGGCGTGCGGTTGATGATTCCGCTCAATGCCTGTGCCGCATCCCGGACATCTTCAAGACAGAGCGGAGCTTTCGTCATTTTGCGTCAGTCGCGATTTGAATGACGGCGTCACCGCGCTCGACTTGGCCCAAGAAGCGCTTGGTCAAAACCTTGCCATCATAGGGGGAGCGCACGATTGTTGGCGTGCGCCACGGTTCATCGGATGGGTGGATGGCTCCAGCCTCTTCATCGATTTTGATAGGATCTCCAATGTCCTTGAAAGGCTCGAACAGACCGTTGTCGTAAGCGTTGACCGAGCCGGTGACGTTCAGCTCCCGAGTGCCGTTTGCAGCAGTCGTCCGCACCATACAAGATGCTGGGGTCTCACGCCTGGGCGAGCAGCTCCCTTAGGCGTCTATTCACCTCGGCGCTGCGGTGGCGGGCGATCTGGCCGCTTGGCGGCAGGGCTTCCTCGTAGAAGAAGTCCGGCAGTTCGTCGTCGGCTTCGGTGAAGCCGGCCTGGCGGTTGAACGCCCACTCATTGCGCAGCGCCTCGCGCCCCAGTTCACGGAAAAAGCCGGTATCGCAGTCCGTGCCGTGGGCGTCGTTCAAGGCCTGGGTCATCAACTCGAAGTGCTCGTTGGTGACCGAGCGCCCGAAGAGGCAGAGCCCAAGCGAGTCGGCCGCGGCGCAGAGAACTTGCATGTCGAAGCTGACATCGACCAATTCGTCGGTCGATTTGTCCTTGCTGTGATAGGCCGGCAGGTTGCCGGCGGTGTGGTCGGCGCCCTGCGCCGTCAGCATCATGGAAATGCCGGTGACCTCGATGACCCGCGGGTCGTAGGCGCTGATGCCCTGCTTCTTGATCACCGGTACGCGCGCCACGTTGTAGTGCGCGCCGACCCGGGCCGTGCCCTGCGCCAGGATGCGGCCGCGTTCGTTGCCCAGGCGGATATCGTCGAGCGCCTTGGCCATGAAGACGTGATCGCCGAACCGGCCTTCGCCGGCCTCCATCAGGACACCGAGCAAAGCGCCGATCTCGATGGTGTCGACCCCGAGGTCGTTGGCGATATGGTTGAGAATCGCCACCTCGTCGGGGTCGTCGAGACCGCAGTTGGTGCCGACCAGACCGAGAGTCTCGTACTCCAGCGGCGAGACCGACTCCTTGCCGTCCATGTCGACATAGATGTTGCTGCAGCGGATCAGACAGCCCGGCATGCAGGCGTGCGTCGGCTCGCCGCCCCGCGCAAGGTTGCGCTCGCGGATGTGGTCGCCGCCCAGCTTAAAGATCTCTTTCGAGGAATCGACCAACTGACCAGAGCTGAAGTTGCGCGTCGGAATGCCGCCGATCTTGTTGGTGAAGTCGCCGACGGCGGCGGTGCCGTAGAGGCTGAATGTTTCGATGGCCGGCTCGGCGCCCAGCAGCTTGCCGTATTCGCGCACCGCCCCCATGACCTTCTTGCGGTCGTGAAAGCTCGGCATCTTGTGTTTGTCGACGACGATGGCCTTGACCTTCTTGGCGCCCATGACGGCGCCGACGCCGCCGCGCGCGGCAAGCCGCGTCGGCCGGTTTTCCGGATCGGTGAAGGCAATGCCGGCGACCAGGCCGAGGTACTCGCCGACCGGGCCGCAGATGCCGAGGCTGACCTTGTCGCCGTATTTTTCGAACAGCAGCTCGGCGGCCTCGATGTTGCCCTTGCCCAAATAGGGTTCGGCACTGTCGAAGGTGATCTCGCCCTCTTTCGGGATCCGGATGACGACCCAGTCGGGCGAGGCGCCGCGCAGGGTGAAGCCGTTGATCTCCAATTGGCCGAGCGCGAAGGCAAAGGTGCCACCGGCGTTGGACTCCTTGATGCCGCCGGTCAGCGGGCTCTTGCAGCCGATGCTCAGGCGATTGGCGTTGGAGAAGCTCGAGCCGGCGAAGGGGCCGGCCGAAAAGATCAGCGGGTTTTCCGGCCCCAAGGGGTCGACCATCGCCACGCCCTCCTGCAAAAGGGTCTTGGCGATGTAGTGGCGACCGGCGCGGATAATGTCCTCGCCATGCTGCTCCTCGGCGCTCACCGATTGCGTTTCCAGGTCTATCTGCAGGTATTTGCGCATTTCGATGTCATCCCCGCTGTGAATTGGACTAAGCCATCTGATTGATTATCGTTCGCATACGAATGAAATTCAAGCCGTCAAGTTGCGTTACGCCGGCGCGGCGTCGAAAGGGACGGACGACGTCCGGGGTCAGCGGCCCCAGCGCAAGGCCAGGACATCGAGTTCGGCGGCCATGTGCAAGAGCTCCCGGCGGGTCTCCGGCGGCAGGGGCCGCAGGGGATGACGAACGCTATCGCTGGCGATGACGCCGCCTTCGGCCATGACGGTCTTGCAGCCGACCAGCCCGCATTGGCGGTTCTCGAAGTTGATCATCGGCAGGAGCCTGGCATAGAGCGCCGCCGCGTCGTCGCGCCGGCCGGCCAGATGCAGCTCGACA
>JAJFGM010000531.1 GCA_021776145.1 Kiloniellaceae bacterium
GGCGACCGGCGCGCCTTGGCACGCTGCATCACCCTGGTCGAGTCGACGCGCGCCGGCGACGCGGCGGCGTCCGAGGCGCTGCTGGCCGACCTCTTGCCACACACCGGCGGCGCCCGTCGCATCGGCATCACCGGAGTTCCAGGCGTTGGCAAGTCGACTTTCATCGAAGCCTTCGGCCTCTTCCTGATAGAACGGGGCCACAAGGTTGCGGTGCTCGCCGTCGATCCGACTTCGCAGGTCAGCGGCGGCTCGATTCTCGGCGACAAAACCCGCATGGAGGAGCTGTCGCGTAACGAAGCGGCTTTCATCCGTCCGACGCCCGCCGGCACGACATTGGGTGGAGTGGCGCGACGTACGCGCGAAGCGCTGCTGGTCTGCGAGGCCGCGGGTTATGATGTCGTCCTGGTCGAGACCGTCGGTGTTGGGCAGTCGGAGACGGCCGTCGCCGACATGGTCGACGTTTTTCTGCTGCTGCTGTTGCCTGGCGGTGGCGACGAGCTTCAGGGATTGAAGAAGGGCATCGTCGAACTTGCCGACATTCTCGTCGTCAACAAGGCCGACGGAGCGCTTGCCGACGCGGCCAAGCGGACGGTGGCCGATTACCACGGCGCGCTGCAAATGTTGCGCCCGGCCAGCAGCCATTGGCGGCCGCGGGTGCTCGACTGTTCGGCTATCGAGGTGCGCGGGATCGGCGCCATTTGGGACGCCGTCGGCGAGCACCACCAGGCGCTGCAGACCAGCGGCGAGCTGAACCGCAAGCGCGCCGAGCAGGCGCGCGGCTGGATGTGGAGCCAGGTCAGCGAAACGCTGCTGCAAAGCCTGCGCGGGCATCCCGCGGTGGCCGCGCTGCTCGACGAGACGGAAACCCAAGTCATGGCCGGCGGGATCACCCCGGCGGCGGCGGCGCGGAGACTGATCGGCGCTTTCCGTGGCGACTAGAACCGCATCCACCTAATTGGCATCGCAAAAGGCGATCCAACTAGGTGGGTAAAGCGGCTCTACACATTCAAGTGTATAGCAAAACCCAGGAACGTTGAATCGGTCCGGTTCAATGTTCCTGGGTTTTGCTATAGGACCCACCGCCCGAGCGGCGGCTGGGTCCCACCGCTGCGCGGTTGGGCTTTCGACTTGACCTCGCCGCGCGGGCGGCGTAAAACCCGCTCCGCACCGGGTGGCGCTGCTGCCCGGCACTTCGTTTTGTCGTCCGGCCGGGCCCAGTTGCTGGCCACATGGTTCCAGGACGATCAATGAGTTAGCGGGATTTGAGCTATGTCACGACGCTGCGATTTCACCGGCAAGGGCGTTCAGGCCGGAAACAATGTAAGCCACGCCAACAACAGAACCCGGCGGCGATTTCTACCGAATATGCAGCAGACCTCGATGTTGAGCGACGTGCTCGGTCAATCGGTGCAGCTGCGCCTGAGCACCAGCGCCATCCGCACCATCGAGAAACGTGGTGGCCTCGATGCCTATTTGCTGTCGACGTCGGACGGGACGCTTGGCAAGTCGGCGGTGCAACTCAAGCGGCGCATCAAGCGGGCCTTGGAGAACAAGGCACCGACGGCCTGACCGCCGAACGATGTGACCGCCGAACGACCTGACCAGACAGCCAAAGCCCGCCGTTCGGCGGGCTTTTTTTCACTGGCCCTAGGGCATCAACTCGAACATCAGCAAAAGCGTTCGCTGCAGCAGGCTGAAGTTGTCGTCAGCGACCAGGTAGATGAGGATCTCGCCGTCGCGGCCGCGACGCACGTCGATGCCTTCCATGTTGTCGTAGGTCAGAGGTGGCCTGAAGACCGCGACCTCCTCGCCGCCGAGGAGGGCGCCCGGCGCGATCTCGCCGGCGTCGACAAGGCGCAGACGGATCGCCAGACCGCCAAGGGCGGAAAACCGCCGTTCGAGCACCAGGAGATTACCGTCGGGCAGCACGGTGGCGCCGGTCGGCTTGAATTGTCCGTGGCGCGCCAGGCGCAACTCCGCCCAGGCTTGGCCATCCCACAGGAAGGCATTGGTCTCGCCACCCTCGACCGGCGATTCGCTGATCGCAAGCACGCGGCCGTCGGACAAGGTTGCCAAGGCCTCTAGACTGTCGTTGGTCAAAAGTTTCCGCATCGCCGGAAGTTGAGGCACGGGGCGCGGACGATTTGCCAGGCCCTGCGGTCCGGATGGATAGTGCAGAATGCGGTTCTGGCGCTCGAAACCGACCCAAATGCTGCCGTCCGCGAGTCGGGTCAGGGATTCGGA
This sequence comes from Kiloniellaceae bacterium, assembly GCA_021776145.1. Classification (GTDB taxonomy): domain Bacteria; phylum Pseudomonadota; class Alphaproteobacteria; order Kiloniellales; family Kiloniellaceae; genus JAJFGM01. Next base: position 2,245 of record JAJFGM010000531.1, read on the forward strand.
GTCGAGATTTTTCTTGCGGCTCAGCGGCGCTCCCGTCGGGCCCGACAGGCGCCCGATTTGGGCATCGCCAATGCCGGAAAGATTGCCCATGTCGTCATAGTTCAGACGCGCGGTCAGCCAGTGAGCATGGTCCGTGATCGCGGTCATCGTCTGGCCGTCGGGGCTGATCAGAAGGCCTGACAGGCCGCCGAAGCGGGCGTCGGACGAGGAGATCTCCAGGCCGCCGCGCCAGAGCAGGCGGCCGACGCTCTTTTGAGTCCTGTTCTCGGCGTTCAGGCCACGGCCGATGGCCGAGAGCGGCAAGGTCTCCGAGGCCGTCGCCGCGCCCAATGGCCCGGCAAGAAGCAGGAAAACGAGCGCGGTTCGCGCAAGAATCGGATGTCGGGGTCGAAGGTGGGAATGGGGCATGGCGCCTCTTCTACTTCGCGATTTAGCCGATTGCAGCGATTTTCTCGCGCTCGACAGTTGTCTTCACAATTTGGCGAGGGGCCTGCCCGGCGCGCGGCTTCCGAGTCATACTTGCGGTTCTGAATGTCGGCGGCCCGCGATCTCGCTTCGCTGGGGCGCCCTTTGTGTGTAACAGGGAGGTTTGCCGATGACCCGCCTAGCCCGCCGTAGCCTTTTGACCGGAATTGCCGGATTGCCCCTCGCCGCGTTGCTCGCCGATAGCAGATTGGCGCGCGCCGCCGCGGCCGCGCTTGAGGACGTCAAGTTGACGACACCGAGGGGCCGCGAGGTTTCGGCGGCCTTGGCGCTGCCGGCCGCGGGTCCAGCCCCGGCGATTTTGCTGGTTCATGAATGGTGGGGACTCAACGATCAGATCAAGACCGTCGCTGCCGAGTTCGCCAAGCAGGGCTACGTGGCTCTCGCCGTCGATCTCTATGGCGGCAAGGTGGCCACCACGCCCGACGGCGCGCGCGGCCACATGCAGGCGGTGGTCGCCGACGAGGCGCGCGACACGCTGGAATCCTGGGTCGCCTGGTTGCGCGGCGATGCGCGGGTGGCCGGGGGAATCGGCACGGTCGGCTGGTGTTTCGGCGGCGGTTGGTCGCTGAGTGCCTCAACCGCGTCGCCGGTCGAGGCGACGGTGATCTACTACGGCCGGGTGACCCATCCGGTCGAGGAGTTGCAACGCCTCAAGGGACCGGTGCTCGGCCATTTCGCGACCCGCGACACTTGGATCAACGCCGAGATGGTCGGTGCCTTCGAGGCTGCCATGAAGGCCGCTGGCAAACCCCTCGCGGCGCACTGGTACGAGGCCGACCACGCCTTTGCCAACCCCTCGAGCGGGCGGTATGAAGCCGCCGACGCGCAGCTCTCGTGGCAGCGTACTCTGGACTTTTTCAAAGCGAACCTTTGACCTGACACCGAACCGGCGCGCCC
>JAJFGM010000532.1 GCA_021776145.1 Kiloniellaceae bacterium
GCTCCGGCGACGGCCAGATCAGCGGCCAATAGCTGGTCGAGATCGAAACGCGCAGGCGATGTCCGGGCGGCAGCGCATAGGCGATGTCGTCGAGTTGCACGCGCACCTCACAGCGCTGCCCTGGTTGCATGGGCCGCGGCGTCTCGTGTCCGTCGCGGTGGCTAAGATTGAGGATGCCATAGGTGATGCGCGTCGAGGCACCGGAGGGCGCGACATCGCACAACCGCACCGCGACGAAGGCCTGGGGCCGGTCGACGGCAAGGTCGAGATGCACCGCCGGCGCGCCGAAAATCTCGACCCGCTGGTCCAAGGGCGGGCTGTCGAAAGACAAGGAAACCGCGTCGTCGTAGCGCTGTTCGCTTGGCCACTGCGGACCCAGCCACATGGCGCAGTACTCGCCGCAGGCCGCGCCGACATCCTGCGGCGAGCGATGGATCAAGGCGGACCCGGACCGTGCCTGGGGCTCCAGGACACCCGCGCCGACGCCAGCGTCGTTCAGCGCCAAGGTCTGCTTGCCGATCCCCGCTGTTTTTTTCGTCGATGGCGGCCAGGCCGCTTCGGCGATCCAGCGACCCGGGCGCGCGTCATAGGAACTCCGCGGCGGCGCCGACTCCATCATATAGGCGCGGTAAAGGGGCTCCGTCATGATGCCGCTGTCGTGGCCCTTCAGCCAATGATCCCACCAGCGCAGGCATTCCTGCAGAAATCCGATGCGCGGCTCCGGTGGCGCGAAGTGCGGGTATTTGTGAATCCACGGGCCGACAAGTCCGAGCGCCGGCGCCTCGAGGCCCGCCAAGATGCGCGGCACGGCATTGGAATAGGCATCGCCCCAACCGCCGACGGCGAAGACGGCGGCCTCGATTGCCGTGAAATCCTCGCACACCGAGCCGTGCCGCCAGTAAGCGTCGCGGTGCGGATGCGACAGCCAGGTCTCGGCCAGCAACGGCAGGTTTTCGAGCCGCCGCAGCCAGGTCTCGCGCCAACCATCGCCAACAAGCTGCGGGTCCGGCGGGCGCGACGAGAACGACAGCATGGTCGTCGCCCACCCCAAGTTCTCGTTCAGCAGGCAGCCGCCCTTGTAGTGTATATCGTCGGCATAGCGGTCGTCGGTTGAGCAGATGGTGACGATGGCCTTCAAGGCGGCGGGCCGTCGGGCGGCGACCTGCAAGCCGTTGAATCCACCCCAGGAAATGCCGATCATGCCGACCGCGCCGCTGCACCAGGGCTGCCGGGTGATCCAGTCGATGACTTCGAGGGCGTCGTCCTGTTCCTGTTGCAGATATTCGTCCCACATCAGGCCGTCGGATTCGCCGTTGCCACGCATGTCGACACGCAAACAGGCGTAGCCGTGACCGGCAAAATAGGGATGCGTCAGCTCGTCGCGCTCGGCCGTCCCGTCGCGCTTGCGGTAGGGCAGGTATTCAAGGATCGCCGGGACCGGGTCGTCCGCGGCATCGCTGGGCAGCCAGACCCGCGCCGCCAGGCGGCAGCCGTCGGAGAGTTCGATCCAGCAATTCTCGATCTCCCGCACCTGGCGTGGAAACTGTCCAACCGTCTTCATGCTCTTGCCTCTCGAAATTTCCAGTCGCAACGGCCGGGCTGCCATCGCTGGACCGCCATCGCTGGACTGCCATCGCTGGACTGCCATCGAGACTACGTCATGGCGACTAATGACGGCAATTCGCCTTGAGTGCAGCGTCTCCAAATAACCCGCTGACGGCGGCGGGGCTTGAGAGCGTCCGGCGACGGACTATGCTTTGATAGGTTCCTTATCGCAATTCGAGCGCGACCGATGTCAAGGCAAACAACGGGCAAGAAGCCCAAAAAACGACTGGCCCTACACTTGGTTTGCGGTTTGGTGCTTTTACCAATTGCTTCCGCCGGCGCGGAAACCCCGGCGGCGGATCTCGACCTCATCGCCGTTGCCGGCGGCCGCTTCGTCATGGGCGACGCGGAAGGCGACGACAACGAAGCGCCGCGTGCTGTCGAAGTAGCGCCCTTTCGCCTCATGCGCCACGAGGTGACGAACGCGCAATTTGCCCGCTTCGTCGTCGCCAGTGGCCATGCGACCGACCCCGAACGAAGCGGCTTCGGTTACGTCTGGGCGGGGCGCTGGGGGCGTGTCGCCGGCGCCGACTGGCGCCGGCCGCGCGGCCCGGACACCAAGCGCATTGCCTCGCACCCGGTTGTCCAGGTTTCGGCCAGGGATGCCGCCGCCTTTTGCGCCTGGCACGGGTTGCGCCTGCCGAGTGAGGCCGAGTGGGAATTCGCAGCTCGCGGCCAGGACGGCCGGCGTTATCCCTGGGGCACCGCGCCGCCACGCCAGGACGGCACCAGATTAGCCAACTTCGGCACGCTGGCCTGCTGTGACGCCGACGCCAGCGACGGCTATCGCACGACGGCGCCGGTCGGAAGTTATCCGGCGGGGCGTGCACCCTTCGATCATCACGACATGGCCGGCAATGTCTGGGAATGGACCTCCAGCCGTTTTCCCGGGCGACCGCGGGACGTGGTGCTGCGCGGCGGCGGCTGGGGCAACAATCCCTACTGCCTGCGCGTGTCCTACCGGCACGGCAACCCACCCGACATCGGGCTTGACATGGTCGGCCTACGCTGCGCCGGAGACGTCGCGCCTTAGACCGAAATCATAGGAAGAGGGCGCTGGCGGTCTGAAGCGGATCGCGGTCGGCTTGCCTCGCCCAAGCGGGGCGCGGATAGTACGCCAAACCGTTCGACAAGGAGTTTCAGATGGTCAAGGCGTTGATTTTCGATGTCTTCGGCACGGTCGTCGATTGGCGCAGCGGCATCGCCCGCGAAGCCGGCGCCATATTTGCCGCGCGCGGCCTGACAGCCGATGCCTTGGCCTTCGCCGATGCCTGGCGGGCCAAGTACCAGCCGGCCATGCAACAGATTCGCGCCGCCGACCGCGGCTACGTAGCCCTCGATATCTTGCACCGGGAAAACCTCGACGCCACCCTCGCCGATTTCGGCCTCGGCGATGCGCTCGACAACGCGGCACGCGCCGACTTCAATCGCGCCTGGGAAAAGCTGCCGCCCTGGCCGGACAGTGTCCCGGGGTTGACGCGCCTAAAGGCGCGCTACGCCATCGCCACCTGCTCGAACGGCTCGATCGGTCTGATGACCTGGCTGGCGAAGTTCGGCGCGTTGCCGTGGGACGCTATTCTCGGCGCCGACATCGCCCGGGACTACAAGCCCCGGCCGCAGGTCTACCTGGCCTCGGCCGCGGCCCTGGGGCTGGCGCCTTCGCAAGTCATGATGGTCGCGGCCCACAACAGCGACCTTGCCGCCGCCCGCGCCGCCGGTCTGAAGACGGCATTTCTGCCGCGGCCCTGCGAGTACGGGCCCGGGCAGGTGGATGATTTGCAAGCGGAGTCCGACTGGGATGTGGTGGCCGCGGATCTCAACGACCTCGCAGACAAGATGCTTGGGCCATAATCGACCCGCTCTTTATTCAATCGATACGCACGCCGCCCTCGGACGTGCGCCGGGCGACAAAGTCATCGAGTTCCTCGCGCACGGCCGGATCCAGCGGCGGGGCTTCGAATGCGGCGAGCGTTTCCCTGTAAATCCGGTTGGCCCGCTGGGTGGCGTCGAGTGAGCCGGCCTCCTCCCAGGATTCGAAGTTGCGCCAATCCGACAACAGGGGGGAATAGAAAGCCGTGCTGTAGCGGGCCAGGGTGTGGGCGCAACCGAAGAAGTGGCCGCCGGGTCCGACCTCGCGCACGGCGTCCAAGGCCAATGCGTCGCTGTCGACGGCGATGGGCTGGAAAACCTCGGCCATCATCTGCAGCATTTCGATGTCGATGATGAACTTCTCAAAGGACGCGGTCAGGCCGCCTTCGAGCCAACCCGCACCGTGCATCAGGATGTGGCAGCCGCCCAACAGCGCGCCCCACAAGGCCATCTGCGACTCGTAGGCCGCCTGGGCGTCGGGTGCGTTGGAGGCATTGACATTGGACGAGCGGAAGGGAACGCCGTAGCGCCGCGCCAATTGCCCGCTGGCCCAGGCCGCGCGCACGTATTCCGGCGTCCCGAACGCCGGCGCGCCGGATTTCATGTCGACGTTCGAGGTGAAGCCGCCATAGGCGACCGGTGCGCCCGGCCGCACCAACTGCGCCAGAGCCAGGCCCGCCAGGGCCTCGGCATTTTGCTGGACCAGGGCGCCAGCCAGGGTGACCGGCGCCATGGCTCCGGCCAGGGTAAAGGGTGTCAGGATCATCAATTGCGAACGCCGCGCGAAGTCGATGATGCCTTGACACATGAGGGCATCCAACTGCAGCGGCGAATTGGCATTGACCACGGTGTAACAGCGCGGCACCTCGTCGAAGGCTTCGGCCGTGACACCGTGTGCAATGCGCAGCATCTCGAAGGAGTCCGCCACCCAAGCGCTGCCGCGGCTGAAAATAAAAGGCACCTTGTCGGACAGCGTCATCATTGCATGGGTGGTCTCGAGATGACGCACCGCGATCGGAATATCGAGCGGCTCGACCGAGGGCGAGAGCATGTGAATGACGTCGAAAGTCTGGGCCAGGCGTAGCAGATCCTTGAATGACTCACCCGTACCCGGGCGGCGGCCGTTTTCCAAATCCGAGACGTTGGGCGGTCCGCCGACGGGGGCGAAGGCAACGGCGTTGCCGCCGATCTCGAAGTTGCGCCGCGGATTGCGCGCGTGCAATTCGACACGCGGCGGGATATGCGCGATCGCCGCCTCGACCAACTCGGGCGCGAAACGCACTCGCTGCGTTGCCTCGTCAACGTCGGCGCCGGCCTTGGCAAAGATTGTGCGCGCCTGCGGCGACAGCACGCCGACACCGATCTCCATCAGCACCTGAAGCGAGGCCTCGTGAATGGCCTCAACCGCATCGTCCGACATGGCCTTTACCGGTGTATAGGGATTCCTCAAGCGCAGATAGGCCGGGTTGCCGAGCGTCGACTTGGTTTCGCTTTCGGGTCGCCGCCGCGACCGGCGGCGCCGGGCCCTGCCGACCTCTTGTGCTGGCGATGCCATATCTTAGCTTCCCTGTTAAGAGCCGCTCCCACGGCGTGCGATTTGTTTATCCCCGCCCGTGCTTGGCCCGGTGCGCCTCCGCCAACGCCGGATCCAACTCGCGGCCGGTAAATCCTCTGTAGTAGGCTTCCAGGTAGGCAAAGCGCCGTTCCATGGTCTCGCGGATGTCCAAAGCGTAGTAACCGACCTGCGCGAAGTAGAGAATGCGGGCCCGAATAAAGCCATCTGTCGGCTCGTAACCGCTGCGCTCGAAGACCTCGGCTATGGCGGCGACACGCCTGTCGTCGGCCCGCTTGACGGCGCGTTTGACCCGCCCCGAACAGCGCGCCCAATCGCGCATGGCCGAGTCGAGGCCGGGGTCGAAACGCTCCGCATCCATCCAGCAGTCGAACAGCCCTAGGATAGCCATCGCCAAGTCGTCCGAACTCCGCATCACCTCAACAACGGCACGCGTGTTCGTGCCTTGCCAGCGGCGGATGAGAGATTCCAAAAGGTCGTCGCGGTCCTTGAAATGCCAATAGAAACTGCCGCGCGTGACCGCAAGGCTCTCAGCCAGACGGGTGATCTTGACGGCGTCTATGCCCTCCCTGATCAGCAGCGCCAAGCCGACCTCGGTCCAGGCATCGCGGCCGAGAAACGCCTCGCCGGTCACCACCGCGCCGCTCGTACATTGGACTTCAAGCACCATCCCAGATGGTATCCATACATAGTTGTATGGAAGCACCGTACAGGATTGCATGTTTGGCCGCAAGGACTGGAAACACATGACAAAGGCATTCGGTGCGCAACAAGGTGCCGGGGTGGATCGTTTTTGCCTTCTTGACGAAACCCCCGCGGACCGCTTGGCTAGGCATGCAGTCCCGCGTGACCGGCAAGGTGTACCGGGTGATAGGCAGGCCAGAACTCAGGCTAGAACTCAGGCCAAAACCAGGCCCAACCAAGAAAGATTTGACCATGAGCAAGGACCTGTTTCAGCCCCTGGGCGGAAACGAGATGCCACGCTTCGGCGGACCGGCAACAATGATGCGCTTGCCGACGCGAGAAAACGCCAAGGGTCTCGATGCCTGCTTTGTCGGCGTACCGCTCGACACCGGCACCTCGAATCGGCCAGGCGCCCGCTTCGGGCCGCGCCAGATCCGCGCCGAATCCTGCCTGTTGCGGCCCTATAACATGGCAACCCGCGCCGCCCCTTTCGACAGCCTCAAGGTCGCCGACATCGGCGATGTCGCCATCAACACCTTCAATCTGCAGAAATCGATCGGCATCATCGAGGCCGCCTATGACGGCATTCTGGCCGAGAACTGCCGCCCCCTGACGCTCGGCGGCGACCACACCATAACCTTGCCGATCCTGCGCGCCATGGCCCGCAAGCACGGTCCGGTCGGGCTCGTCCATG
>JAJFGM010000533.1 GCA_021776145.1 Kiloniellaceae bacterium
CATGTCGAGCCCGAGGTCAGCTCGGAGCGCTCGATGAGGACGACGTCCTTCCAGCCCAATTTGGTCAAATGGAAAAGAACGCTGCATCCGACCACACCGCCGCCGATGACGGCGACCTGCACATGCGATTTCATTTGCTGATTCCTCCCTTCACGCTGCCGCTCTCCTAACCCAGAACCGAAAAGCTGCTGTCTGGATTGATTTCGCGCAGGCGTGAATAGAACCCAAGGCTGACACTGCGGTCTATGTATTTCAGGCGGAACTCGACAGGGTCCTTGTCGTGGTCGCGGCCGTTTTCGCAAGCCTCGATCAACTCGGCCATCATTTCGCCGGCAATGGGCGCATTCTTGAACTGGTTGCCGCTGGTGCCGACGCCCATGTAAAAGCCCGGCAGATCCGATTTGTCGTAGATCGGGATCCAGTCGTCGGCGACGTCGTAGAGGTCGACCACGCCCCGGGTCTGGTTCGGGATGCCGAGGGACGGGACGCGCTGGGCATACCGCATGGCCTGGACCTGCCATTGCTCGGTGAAGCTGGTGTTGTAGTTGTCGGGGTCGACCCATTCGCGGGTGTCGCAGGCCGGATCCTCGCTGCCGACCAGGATATGATTGCCGGTTTCCGGGCGGCTGTAGACGCCGGTGTCGTTGTCGGAAAAGACGAAACCGTTGTTTTCGAAGTCGAAGCCGGCCGGCGAGGGCACGTGCGTGACCTCGTGGCGCAGCGCCCTGGTCTTGATCTTCATGCCTTCTTCGACACCAGCCAGGCTGTTGACCTTGGACGAGTGCGGGCCGGCGATGTTGACCACGACCGGCGCTTCGATTCGGGTGCCGTCGGCGAGGGTGACGCCGGCGACGCGGCCGCCGGTCCGGCGGATTTCGGTGACCTCGCTTTTAAAGCGGAAGTCGGCGCCCTGGGCCTCGGCGGCGCGTTGCAGATTGTGGGTGGCCAGTTGCGGATCTGTGATGTAGCCGCCCGTGGGAAAGAGGATGGCGCCGGACAGGCGCTCGCCGTTGGATTGGCCGAAAGCCGCATCCTCGGGTCGCCGCGGCGGGTCGAAGGAGTCCATGGTGACGATGGGCAGACGCTTTTCCACCTCATCGGCGCTCAAGTGCTCGAAGGGGGCGCCGATTTCGGTCATCAGCCTTGCCGCGGCCTCAAGGTGGCCGTTGCCCTCGGTCTTGAGGACGATGCAGCCACAGTTCACGTAGCGGGCCAGGCCGCGCTCGTCGGCGGCGCCGAGGAAGTTCTCCCAATCGCGCCAGTAGAAGTGGCTTTCATAGGCGATCGCCGAGCCGTCGACCGTCGAATAGTAGGGCCGGATAATGGCGCAGGAGGCGCTGGTCGAGCCGTAACCGGCGGCCGGGTGCTTTTCGACGCAGAGTGCCTTCTGGCCCTTGCGGCCGAGCGCGAGGGCGGTGGCCGCCCCGATGATACCGGCGCCGATGATGACGGCATCGTAGCTGTTCGCCATGGTGTTCCGATCTCCCCTGTCACGCGACACACCCTTGGGGCCCGCGTTCTCATTGTTCTGTCGGTCCGCGAAGCCTTGTTGGCCTGCCCCTTGGCCTGTTTTCAGCTTATAGGCCGCGACCGCTCCAAGCGGTGAAATCTGGCAGTGTCGCGGGCGTTTGGAAACTTGAAATTACCTGTTTGCCGATTGAGCGAATCTAATGACCGCGCCCCTGGCGAAAGAAACTTTTTGCGCCGTTGCATTCATCTGGAGAGCTGGGTGCGAAACGGTCCTGCGGGCCGGCGAATTCCATATCGCGCCGTCGGGCATTGGCCACCCCGACACCACCAGCCATGGCGGCGGTCTGACCTTCATACCTGGCGCCTTGGCGGCCTGAGCGCTTTTCTGGCAGATTTTGGCGGTTTTCCGGTGAATTAGCCGGCTTTTAACGCTTATGCACTAGTGTCCGTCCAATTCTGAAATTCAAGTGGATGAATTTCAGAATTGGAAGGACACCAAGCATTTGAATCTAGTGTGTTTCGGAAACATCGCACTAGGCTGGTGTCTTCCCTAAGCGGGACAGTGATTCCACGCCGAGCCTGGACAGGATGTGTCGGGCGAGGTCCAGGCCGGACCCATTGACAAAAGGAGGCCAGGTATGGCTCGCACGCAGACCGCCAATATTTTTACATCCCGTCGCAAGTCGCCGCAGCTTGCCGAAGAGGCGAACGCCGGTGCCGCGGTCGCCTTCATCGGCGAACGTTTGACCGTCGACGGCCAGGAAAACAGTCTTTTGGCCCGCGTCAGCATTGCCTTGGCAGCTTTCGCGCTTTTGGTCGGAAGCGGCGGCTACCTGCTGCTGTAATCGCTCTCAAGACATCCGTTCGATGACGCCGGATTGCTGCAGAACCTGCAGCATCTTCGCGTGCGTCTGCGGGTTCTCCCTGAAGGTCTTGGCCAGGGTAACGCTGGAGAAGTAGTCGCGGTCCAGCACCCATTCGGCAATGATGGCCTCGGCGTCGCTCAGCTCCAGTTGTGACGTCGGGCTTTCGAGCAGGTGCTTTTCCCCTTCTTTGCGCAGCCGAAACACCGGCCAGCGCACGCGATAGAAGCAGACCTCGTCGCCGAGGTTGGGCAGATCGAACTCGACCACCCCCTCAAAGGCCTTGCCGTGCAGAAAGCTGCGTAACTCCTGGCCGAGCTGCGGCTGGGTGATGATCTGCTGCAGACGTTCGGCGAGGCGCTTGCGGTAGCTGACCTCGACCTCCGTGCCGATGGCATCGATATGCGGCAGGTGTTCGCGGAACAGCGGGTCCTTGGGCAGATCCGCGCTCAAAAGGTTGATGAAATCGTGGGCCACCAAGTGGCGCGCCGCCATGGAGATGTGCAGCGACGCTTCCGAGGTGGCGACGGCGTCGTGATACTGGCCGTGCGGGATGTAGAGGAAGTCGCCCGCCTTGGTCTCGATTTCGTGCAGAACACGGCCCTTGGCGCGTTCGTGATGCTCCTGCGGAAAGTCCGCGGCGCTGGCGCCGGGCGTGTGGGCGGCGTGCTGCATGCGCCCTTCATAGATGTTCCAGCGCTTGCTGCCGGCGATCTGGCAGACGAAGACGCTGGTCGTGTCGAAATGCGAGCCGTAGGCCGGCACCGTGCTCCAGGAACAGAAGGTCGTGACATTGACTGGGGCGCCGATCACCGCCTCGAAGGTCTGCGAGATCGAGCGCAGGCCCGGGGTTAGTCGGCCAATGAAGTTGAGCCCCAGCGAGGCGCCCTGCTGCAGGTGCGCGCGCACCCGGTTGAAATCGGGCCGCATTGTGCGCTCGTTGTCTCGGTTGATGCCTTCGTAACAATAGTCCTCGGCGGGCAGGAGCCTGCCTTCCTTGGCGATCTCCAACGTCTTGGAGCTCCACAAGGACGCCTTTCCGAGCAGCTCGTTGAGGTCCTCCCACGAAAAGATGTCCTTGAAGCGATCGGGCGGCCCGGAGACATGCAGCGGCTGCTTCAGGTAATGCTCGGAAAAGAACTTTTCGGCGGAAACCGGCGCGAGAAGCTCGCGGAATGTGATGGCTTGGTCGTGCATCTGATCCAACAGTCGCTTTATCGGGAAGGCAGGGAATTATGGTCCATAATACTTAGGGAGCCCATTATCCACAGGGAGGCCTGGGCACGTCGAGGATGGCATCCATTTCGACGCATTGGCGCATCTCGAAAGCGTCGCCCAAAGCTATAGATGAAAGCACCGGGAAGTCCATGTGCTAAAGCAGCGCAGGCTATCAGTTGTTCGCTTGCTGATATCCGAAGGCGGCGACGAAGGGGGCCAGAATCGGCAGGACGCCGGCAAGCTCGTCCTGGTAGTGGCGCCAACGTCCGATCGAACTCTTGTAAAGTGGCTCGACCACCTGATGGTAGCTGGGGGTGACGATATAGCGCGCGCGCGCCGTCTTGCGATAGTCGAGCACGCCCGGCTCCCAGTTGAGACCAAGGAAGGCGAGGGCCTTGCGCGCCTCGCCCTCGATATCGGTGACAAGATCCTCGTAGCGCACCTGGTGGACCGCCAGTGGCAGCACCGCCTGCTGCCGCTGCCACAACCGCATCACCGCGGCATAGAGAGTGGCGCTGTCTTGCAGGGTCGGGAAACCGGCCAGGCCTTCGCCCATGCGGAAAAGATTGGTAAAGCAGGACAGGCAGACATCGCGGGGATCGCGCAGCGAAAACAAGACGCGGGCCTCGGGAAAGACCGCGTTGACAAGTCCAAGGTTGAGCAGGTTGAGGGGCAGCTTGTCGATCAACAGGCCGCCGCCGGGTGCGGTGGCGCCGTATGCCTCGGCGCGCCGCCAGTAGTCCTGCCGCAAGGCGTCGCGTCGCGCCGCCGGCAAGCCGGCCAGCGCCGCCGGCAGAGCCTCATCGGACTGCGGGAACTGGGCCCGCAGTTCGTCGACAACGGTCTTTTCCTCCATCACCGCGACGGCGGAATGGGCGTGCAGCAATTGATCGAGCAGGGTGGTGCCGGAACGCGGGAAGCCGACCATGAAGACCGGCGTCGGCGGATCTGAGCCCTGGCCCGGCCCGGCCTCTTGCAGCGCCGCCGCGCCGACCGGCGAAGGCAGGGCGGCGAGACCGCGCTCCGCTTCTTTAACCCGCGCCAGGTAGGCCTCGGTCTGCGCTTTCCACTGCGGATTGGTCTCGCAATTGTGGCGATTGGCGGCGGCGAAGAGGCGCATGGCCGCGGCATGCTCGCCGGCGCTTTCGCAAAGGCTGGCGAGATCAGATTGTGCCCGCGCCAGGATCGTCAACTCGTCGCCCCGGGCCTTGCCGTCGAGGGCCTCGATCAAGGTTTCGTACGCCCGCCGCGCCACGTCCGCGGCGCCGCCGCGGCGGGCGATCTTGGCACGTATCAGGCCGGCTTCGGGATGACCGGCATCGAGGGCGAGCGCCTTGTCGGCCCAGCGCGTCGCCTCCTCGAAGCGGTGCGCCCGTTCCAACACCGCGGCCAGGCTGGCGAAGACGGCGGGGCTTGGGGTCTGAGCGGCGGCTTTTTCGTAATGTGCGACGGCCTCGGGCAATTGACCGAGACGCTGATGCACGGCCGCCAGACCGTGGTGCGCCGCCGCCAGTCGCGCGTCGAGAGCAAGCGCGCTGCGATAGGCGGCGATGGCGCGCTGGTTCTGTCCCAGCTCCTGCCAGACGTTGCCGAGATTGACATGGATGCCGGGGTCGGTCGGGCCGACCTCCAAGGCTTTATCGAAGTGGCGCAGCGCCTCGTCGTGGCGGCCGAGTTGAACCAGGGCGTTGCCGAGATAAACCCGGACTTGCGGTTGGCCCGGTTTCAGCTTGAGCGCCTGCCGCAGGTGCTTGACGGCGGCCTCGGCCTGTCCCAGCTGCTGGTAGGTCATGCCGAGGTAGGCCTGCGCCTCGACTGCCTTGGGCTTCTGGCGCACGGCCTGGCGAAAGGCCTCGAGCGCCAGGTCGGGCCGGCCCAGGTTCTGCTGGCAGACGCCAAGTTCGCAATGTGCCTCGACAAAGCGCGGTCGCGCCGCGACGGCGCCCTGCAGTAGCGGCAGAGCCAAACCGGGACGGCCGCTTTGGTTCAGCAACACGCCGAGATAAAACAGCGATTCCGCGTGGTTCGGCTGCCGCGCGATGGCTTGGCGATAGAGCTGCTCGGCCTCGGCCAGGCGCCCGGCACGGTGCAGGGCGAGGGCCTGTTGGAAGATCGCGGCGCCCGAGCGGGCCTCTCGCGAGCCTGGGCCGCCCGAGCCTGGGCCGCCCGAGCCTGGACCACCGCTATCGGCGGCGTAAATTGGACTGGCTGGCGGGGCGAAGGGCTGCAAGAGCTTGCGGTTGCCTGACTGAAAGAATCGGGATCCGGACAATGAGAGCCGCTTGTGCGGCGCTGCCGCCGTTCTTACAGGCGCCCGGCCGCGACCTCAAGGACTTGCGGGTTCATGCCCTGCGTGGCGGCCGGTTCATCGAACTGCGTTCGGGCACGGTCGACCGGATTACGAATAACGCGCCGGACGACTTCGAATCGATAAACATCGGCCAGAGCCTGACCTTCATTAATTCGGGCGACACGCAGGTCGCGTGCCATGCCGTCGAGGCGGCGGGACTGGCGCGGTTCCGTCGGAGGAGCGCCGGGTAGGCGCCCGAAAACAAACGCCCGGAACCTGGGTTCCGGGCGTTTCAGTCTAGATCGATGTTCAGTCTAGATCGATGTCTGGGTCTTAATCGAGCCGGCGATCTCGCATGGCTCGATCCAAAATCTTGGGATCCTGCAGCTTTTTGCGTTCCTCCTCATAGGACCGCGATTCGAAGCGCATCTGCCAGATGTGCCAGACGATCCACAAGGCGATGCCGACGATGGCCATCAGCACCTCGGTGCCCTGGAAAGGATAGATCGGGCCAATGTTGGCCAGATCCACCGCCCAGGATTCGATACCAGTTGTAGACATAACGTCTCACTCCTCTCGGTTAGGGGATCAGACCTGCTTCACGGGCCTCTTGCAATTCTGCCTCGGCAACCTCGGTCTCGTCGAGGTAGCGACCGTGGAATTCGGCCAAGTCGAGACCGGCAAGCTCAATCTCCTTGGGAATGCGGAGCGCGCCGGCGCTCTTGAGGATACCGGCGAGGATCCAGCAGGGCAGGAAACCAAGCACCCAGAACATGATGATGGCGCCGATGAACTGACCCCAGGGCGTGATCACCGCATAGCCTTCATAGGGCGAAGACGGATGTCCCCAAAGCACGAAACCGGCGATGACGACACCGATGAAGCCGGCATAGCCATGCACGGCGACGGCGCCGACGGCATCGTCGATCTTGAATTTCCGCTCGACCCAGAAATGCAGCTTGTACATGAGCACGACGCCGACGGCGCCGATGATCATGGCCTGGATCGGGTGGTAGAGGTCGTTGCCGGCGCTAGCGGTGATGATGCCGGCGAGGCCGCTGGAATAGGTCCAGAAAGCATCGCCGCGAGATACGACGTAACCCGCCAGCATGCCGCCTGACAGCGACATTAGGAAGTTCATCGTAATCGCCCCCAGCGTCGTCGGGGTGAGGTAGATCGTCGTTGCGGTCTGTGTCACGCCGGTGATCTGGCCGCCGATGCCCTCGGGACTGATGACCGGAACGTTACAGGCGACGTAGAAGCCCCAGAAGCCGGTATAGATCAGGAACAGCCCGATGGTGATCAGCCAGGGATTGTGCGGTACGATGTTACGTGGCGTGCCGTCGGCCCTGAACTTGCCGATGCGCGGCCCCAGGTGAACCAGGATACCAAGCGCGGCACCGCCGGCGATGGCATGGATCACGCCCGAGGCATAGGCATCGTGATAACCCAGAAGCTGGACCATCCAGCCACCGTAGTGCCAGCCCCAAGCCGCATCGATCACCCAGGTGACCGAGCCGACGAGAACCGCGAAGATCCAGAAAGCCGACGAACGTATGCGCTCGATGACCGCGCCCGAGACGATCGAGGCGGCGGTCCAGGAAAACAGCAGGAACGCGGCCCAGAAGACGCCGGTGATGCGGTCGCTGAGGTTGGTCGACATGGTCTCCGACCAGGGTGTGTTGGCGGCCCCTAAGCCGTCGGGATCGATACCCCCGGTTATGAACGGGCCGCTGGAAAATCCCCAGTAAATCCACCAGCCGAAGAAGAACCAGGTGATCGTCACCAAGGGGATTAGCATCGAGTTCTTCATTAGGGTGTGCATCATGTTCTTCTGCCGGCTCGCACCGACTTCGTACATGCAAAACCCAACATGAATTAGGAACATCAGTGCCACGGTGAGCCAATAATAGAATTCCGTGAACACTGTTGTCAGTGCGCCAATATCGGTATCCATTTCATACCCCCAACTACTTGAAACTCAAGGTGTGGGTTTATTTTTGTTTTTGTATTTTGGATTGTCGGCG
>JAJFGM010000534.1 GCA_021776145.1 Kiloniellaceae bacterium
TCTACGGCACCGACTACAACGACACGATCTTTGACGTGCTGATGGCAAGTGCTGTAGATCGCCTCGGCCGCGGTCTTCAAGACTTGATCGGCGTCATCCGGGCCCCTCAAACGACTTCTTCAACAGCCTCGGCTATTTCGAAACCTCCCGGCCACGTCCGCGCGACGTCCGGTCAACCTTCAGCATCGGAAGTTCCGGCCGCGATATCCGGAATCCAGCCGATTTCTTCTGATGTTCCCTCAGGTTCAGACCAACCTGAGCCTTCCGGCCGACGCCCGGGTCTGTGAAGGGTTGTCGGACATCTGCCGTGGCGATGCGGTAGCCCTGTTGCCGAGGTTTCGGCCTCTCTCTCCTTGGCAATCGCTTCGACAAGTGGTGGCCGCGTGGCAACGCCCTACCTCGGACGGTCACATGGGATCGTGGTCATCTCGGTCCAGTCCAAGGCCGGGATCCGGCCGTTCCTTACGTATTGCGCGCCAAAAGTCCGCGTTCCCAGTCGATCGCCGAGCGGACGATTGTGTCGAGGTCGTCATAGCTCGGCTTCCAGCCGACGAGATCCCGAATTCTCTGGTTCGACGAAATCAACTCCGGCGGGTCGCCGGCCCGGCGCGGCGCAATATCATAGTTGAGCTTCTCGCCAGTAACACGCTCCACCGCATCCAACACCTCGCGTACCGAGTAGCCGCGACCGTATCCGCAGTTCACCGTCAGGTTCTGGTTGCTGCCCATCAGGTGCGCAAGCACCTGCGCATGCGCGTCCGCAAGATCGGCGACGTGGATGTAGTCGCGAATGCAAGTACCATCGTGGGTCTCATAGTCGTCGCCATAGATGCTCATCTTCTCGCGCAGACCAACGACGGTTTCGGCCGCAATCTTGATGAGGTGGGTCGATTCCTTTGAAGTCTGGCCGATGCGGCCCTGAGGATCGGCACCGGCGACATTGAAGTAGCGCAAGACGGCGAAACGAAAGTCGTGCGCATGGCTGGTGTCGGCGAGCATCTTCTCGGTCATCAACTTCGAGGCGCCATAGGGATTGATCGGCTGTTTCACGGCATCCTCTTCGATCGGTATGATCTCGGGCATCCCATATACCGCCGCCGTCGAAGAGAAGAGGAAATTGCGGACTCCGGAGCGGACGCAGACCTCGATAAGGGTGCGGCTATTGGCCGTATTGTTATGGTAATACTTCAAGGGATCGCTTACCGACTCCGGCACAACAATACTTCCGGCGAAATGCATAACTGCATCGACGCCATTGTCGGAGAGGGTCGCCGCGACCAGATCCGGGTCGCCAACGTCGCCGACCACAAGCGGTACACCCTCGGGGACAGCCCAGGTATTCCCAGTCGAGAGATCGTCAAGGACGACGAGATTTGCTCCGGCGGACCGAAGAGCCAGCAAGGCATGACTGCCGATGTATCCGGCGCCGCCGGTAACCAGAACTGTCGGGTTTTTACTCAAGTCGCAAACCTTTCGAAATTTCTCTGAACTTTTTTGCTGATGGGAATTGGCACAGCCAATAGGAATCAACCGAGCCTTGATTGAGGATCGGCCGGTTGGCTTGCTGCCCGCGCTCCTTCACTGGCTTCCAGGTAGACCGCGTGGGTACTGGCGCCGATTTTTTTCCAATCGTACTTCGCGGCCACGTCGCGACGCTGCGCTTGCCGGGCTTGTGGATCCAACGCCAGTGATTCGACGTCCCGCAATTTCGCGGCCAGGGCCGAGACGTCGCCCAGGGAAAAATAGCGTTCGTGGCCAATTTCTGTTTCGAGATTGGCAGGAATGTCGCTCGCCACGACCGAAAGGCCATAGCTGAGGGCCTCGAGCAGCGCGATGGGCAGGCCTTCGTGCGATGAGGGCAGAACAAATAGGCCGGCGTGGCTGTATAGCTGCGCCAGGTCACCGCCGGTCTGAATACCGGTGCAGACGATATCGGCGTTCTTCTCCGCTGCCGCCAACACCGAATCGACATAGGCATCGCGGTGATCGGCCCAGCCGACGAGCGCCAGCTTCCAACCCTCAAGCCGCGCTTGTTCGAAGGCGGCGATAAGATCGAGATGGCGTTTTTCGGCGACCAGGCGGCTGACCAGAAGGACATAGCGACCAGGACTCAAACCGAATTTGGCCAATGTTTCGACGCCGTCTGCCAGTTCCGGCAAGACCACGCCATTGGGAATCAGGTCACAATCCCGGTCATGCTTGTTGGCGACCAGGTCCTGGATAACCTTGGATATGACAATACGTCTGTTCGACCAACGCATGCCGAAGCGCTCGCCGGCGCGCAAGACGCTGCTGGCGAAGCCGCCCCATTTTTCCCGATCGTAGTCCGGCCCATGATGCGTGACGACGACGCGCAATCCGAATACTCGGGCGAGCGGTGTCAGAATGGCCGGCCCGATGGCATGGATGTGAAGGATGTCCGGGCGACGGACGGCAGCATAAAGCACCCCGAGAAAGGTATGCACGATCGCTTCTAGGCCCTTGGCATGCGGTGACCACAGTCGCGTGAAACGGATCCCCGGGAGATCCTTGATGTCCGCCGGCGACATATAGGGCGACCGCACCACGACCTCGACGTCGCAACCCTGTTCGACGAGCACCGGATAAAGGTTCTCGGCGTGGGTCTCCACCCCCCCCTGAATGCCGGGGAATCCGCGCAGACCCAAAACCATGATTTTCAGTTTGCGGCGATGCATCAACAGGCGACTCCCAGCTCGCGATAGAGCGCCAGCAACCGTTCGGTATAGCGTGTCGCCGTGAAATCTTGCACGACCCAATCGCGGCCGACACTTCCCATTTCTTCGATACGCGCGTCCGACAACTCCGACATCCTGCGCATAGCGTTTGCCAAGTCGTCGACATCGCCGCTCTCGAAGCAGAACCCGGTCTCGTTTTCGCGGATCAACTCTGGAATTCCACCGATTCGGGCGCCGATGACAGGTCGCCGCAGAGCATAGCTTTCCATGACCGACATCGGCGCATTCTCATACCATTCCGAAGGCAATGCCACCGCGCGCGCACCGCGAATCGCGGCGTGCAGATCCTCGCCGGAGCGATAGCCAAGAAATTCGACCGCGCCGCCGCACTCACCGGCCAGCCTCTTCAACATCGCTTCGTCGGGACCGGTGCCGGCAATCTGCAGCGGTACGCTGGCCTTGGCCGCTGCCCTGATCAGGGTTTCAAGCCCCTTCTCCGGCGCTAGGCGCCCAAAGAACAGAATGACCTTTCCCGGCGCGCCATGAGGATGGTGCGCGTCGATGTCGCAAAAGTTCGGAACATGCGTGAAACGCTCGCGCGGGAAGCCCCACTCGACAAACTTGTCGATATAAAAACGGCTCGGCACGACAAATCGGTCGACGTTATTTTCATAACTGCCAAGCCAACGATTGAGCGCGCTTTCAAGCATCACCACGGTACTGATGGCAAGTTCGTTCTTAACACAGCGATGCCGCACGACATTGAGAAACTTGCCGCCCTTGCAGCGCTCGCAAATTCCATCATGGGTCAGCATCTTATAAGCCGGACAGGCGATCTTGAGGTCATGCAGTGTCAAGACCGTCGGCACGCCACAATCCCGC
>JAJFGM010000535.1 GCA_021776145.1 Kiloniellaceae bacterium
GGAAAAATCGCGGCTGACCGACGGTGCAACCTGGCATGCCGCCGGCCTGGTCGGACAATTCAGGTCGCAGCAGAACCTGACCGCCCTGATGAACGACAGCGTGCGGCTGTTCGACGGTTTGGCCGAGGAAACCGGCCAGGAACCCGGCTGGCGCAAGGTTGGCAGCGTCCGGATTGCGGCCAATGCCGACCGCTGGATGGAACTGCGGCGTTCCCACACCGCGGCGCGCGGCGCCGGGTTCGAAATGCACCTGCTTACAGCGGCCGAGGCCCGCGACCTCTATCCCTTGATGGCGATCGACGATCTGGTCGGCGCCGCCTTCATTCCAAGCGATGGCCACATCGACCCCTATAGTCTGACACAAGCCTACGCCAAGGGTTTCAAGGCGCGGGGCGGCCGTATTTTCGAGAATATCCAGGTGACCGATTTGCGATGTCACCGGGGGCGCATCACCGATGTCGTCACACGGCAGGGCAGCCTTGCCGTCGAGACCGTCGTCAATGCCGCTGGGCTGTGGGCCCGCCAGGTCGGCTGGATGGCGGGGGTCGACATACCGGCCGGAGTCGTCGAGCATCAATACCTGGTCACCGAGAAGTCGCCGGCCATACCCGACGGCCTTCCGGCCTTTCGCGATCCCGACGGCGGCTACTACGCCAAACCCGAACCCGGCGCCCTGGCCATTGGCGGTTGGGAGAAATCGACAGCGGCGGTCTGCCCCAAGGACGGACTGGCGTGGAATTGCGAGCGGCACCTTTTCGATGCAGATCTGGATCGTCTGGCGGAAATCTTCGAGCCGGCGGCGCGGCGCTTGCCGCTGCTGGCCGACCTCGGCCTGCGCAGCGTCGTCAATGGCCCGATCCCGATTTCACCGGACGGCGAGCCGATCATGGGCCCGGTCCCCGGCATCGCCAATTTTTTCGCCGCCTGTGCCTTCACCTCGGGTATCGCGGCCTCCGGCGGCGCCGGAAAGGCGTTGGCCGGTTGGCTGCTCGAAGGCGATCCCGGGCTTGACCTCTGGCCTTTCGATATCAGGCGTTTCGGCCGTCTGCAGGCCGGTCATGCCTTCCTGCATGACCGGGCCGTCGAAAGCTACAGCAAGTACTATGCGATCCACTGGCCAGGCGAGGAGCCGGTCAGCGCCCGCGGCATTCGACGCAGTGCGCTTTATCAGACCCTGAAGGCGCAGGGCGCGGTGTTCGGTTCCAAGTTCGGCTGGGAGCGGCCCAACTGGTTCGCTGCCGATGGCGCCGCGTCCGCGCAGCGCCATAGTTTTGACCGCAAGCACGAACTGGAGACCGTCGGCCGCGAACACCGGGCGGCGCGCGAAGCAGTGGTGCTGATCGACCAGAGCTCCTTCACCAAGTTCGAGATCACCGGTCCCGAGGCCTGCCGCTTTCTGCAATATCTCTGCGTCGCGGACATCGGTGGCGCGCCGGGCCGGGGCGCCTATACCCAACTCTGCAACGACCGTGGCGGCGTCGAGGCCGATGTCACGGTTCTGCGCCGCGACGAGGAGCATTTTTGGCTGATCACCGGCTCGGCGCTCGGCGTTCGCGACAGCGCCTGGATTGGCGCGAACCTGCAAGGTTACGAAGCGGCCGTCGCCAGCGCGCCCGGCGGCGTCCACGTCACGGAGATCTCGGCGGCACAGGGTGTGATAAATCTGTCCGGTCCTTTTGCGCGCCAGGTTCTGGAAAAAATCTGCGACGACGACGTGAGCCACGCCGGCCTGCCCTTCATGACCGCCAAGGAGATCCGTATCGGATATGCCCCGGCGCTCGCCTTTCGCGTGACCTATATCGGCGAGCTCGGTTGGGAGCTCTATATTCCCGTCGACTATATACTCTACGTCTACGAACTCCTGCGCGAGGCTGGCCGCGAATTCGATATCGCCGACATCGGCTATCGGGCGATCGACAGCCTGCGCATCGAGAAGCGCTTTCTGGCCTGGGGCGTCGACTTGACCCCTGATCACAGCCCGCTTGAAGCGGGCCTGGAGTTCCTTATCGACTGGCGCAAGGATGATTTTCTCGGCGCCACGGCACTGCGTCGGGTCAAGGAGCGCGGAATCGAACGACAAATGATCTGCCTGGCCTTGGAACACCCGCTATCGGTTTTCGGCGGCGAGGCTATTCTGGTCGATGGTATTGCCGTGGCGCAGACCACCAGCGGCAATTTCGGCTACAGCGTCGGCAAGAGCCTCGTCCTCGGCTACCTGCCGGTTGGTGTTCTGGACAGCGACGCACTCGAGGTCGAGGCCTTTGGTGAGCGCAGCCGCGCGACCCTGGTCAAGGGCGCGGCCTTTGATCCAAAACGCCGGAAGGTGCTCTGCTGAGCAAGGCCCCGGGTCGTTGAGCGGCTTCAGGAATTGTTACCGCCGAGTTCGTCGAGCCCGCTGAGCAGATCGTCAAGCGCCGCGTTTGCGTCTTCATTGGTCGCGGCCGGTTCAGCCTGCAAAGCGGCGATGGCCGTGATGGGGTCCGCCGCCATGAGATCTTCGTCGCTGAGCTCGGGAGTGGCGATCTCGGCACCGGCGTTGCGGCGGATTGCCGCGAAGAGTTCTTTCGGATTGATCGGTTTCGAGACGTAGTCGTCCATGCCTGCGGCGATGTACTTTTCGCGATCTCCGGTCATGGCGTTGGCTGTCAGGGCGATGATCGGGATATTTGCCGCGGCATCCGGCAGTTTGCGAATTTTGCGCGTCGCGGTGGGGCCGTCCATTTCCGGCATCTGCACATCCATGAGCACAAGGTCATAGGGCACGCGCAGGACCGCGGCCACGGCTTCGGAACCGTCGCCGACAAAGTCGATGTGGTGATCGGTCTTGCGGAACATGGCGCGAATGACAGCCTGATTGATGTGATTGTCCTCGGCGACGAGGATGCGCAGTCGCCGCCCCTCGCCTTGTTCGCCCGGCGCCTGTTGGCCCTCCAGTTCGGCCTGGGATACGGCCTTGGCCGGATCGCCGGGATGGCAACGCACGGTGAAACCGAAAGTCGAACCGGTTCCGGGTTGGCTTTCGACGTCGATTTCGCCGCCGAGCAATTCGGCCAGACGTTTACAAATCGCCAGCCCAAGTCCGGTGCCGCCGAACTTGCGCGTTGTCGAGCCATCGGCTTGCGAAAAGCTCTTGAACAGACGCGCGCGGCCCTCTTCACTAATGCCGATTCCCGTATCGCTGACAGCGAAGCGGGTTTCCACCCTATCGTCGCTCACTTGGCTTTGAGTGACTTTAATGGTGATCGCGCCCCGTTCGGTGAACTTGAGGGCGTTGTTGACCAGATTGAAAAGAATCTGGCGAATTCGTGTCGGGTCGCTGTGCAATACCGGCGCATGGTCGATGTCGACGTCGATCGAAAAGGCCAGGCCCTTGTCGCTGATTTGCGACTGCCAGAGGTCGGCGACCGAATTCAACATATCGACAAGCCCGAAGTCGAGCATCTCCAGCTCAAGGCGCCCCGCCTCGACCTTCGAGAGATCGAGAATATCGTTGATCAGGACCAGCAGGGACTCGCCGGAGTCCTTGATCGTCTGCGCCTGGCGGCGCTGATCGTCGGTGAGTTGG
>JAJFGM010000536.1 GCA_021776145.1 Kiloniellaceae bacterium
TTGGCCTTTGCAATTTTTCTGGCCTACCTCGCCTACCCGGCGCTGAAGAGTTCGCCACGGCGTTACATCCCTATTCAGGACTGGGTGCTGGCTATTGTCGCCGCATTCAGCGCCGGTTACATTTTCCTTTTCTATCGCGAACTGGCGGAACGGCCAGGCTTGCCGACGACAACGGACGTCGTGGTCTCGGTCATCGGCTTGGCTTTAATCCTCGAGGCGACGCGGCGGGCGCTCGGGCCACCTTTGATGGTCGTCTGCGCGGTTTTCATCCTCTACACTTTTGCCGGCCCCTATATGCCCGATGTCATCGCCCACCAGGGCGCCAGTCTCAACAAGGGCATGTCGCATTATTTCCTCACCACCGAAGGCGTCTTCGGTGTCGCGTTGGGCGTTTCGGCCAGCATGGTCTACCTTTTTGTGTTGTTCGGCTCGCTGCTCGAAAAGGCCGGCGCCGGCAACTACTTCATTCGCGTCGCCTTTGCCCTTATGGGCCACATGCGTGGCGGCCCGGCCAAGGCCGCCGTCGTTTCCTCGGCCCTAACCGGCCTGGTTTCCGGTTCCGCGATCGCCAACGTGGTGACCACCGGCACCTTCACGATCCCGTTAATGCGCAAAGTCGGCTTCTCGGCCGAGAAGGCCGGCGCGGTCGAAGTGGCATCCTCGACCAACGGCCAGTTGACGCCGCCGATTATGGGCGCGGTTGCCTTTCTGATGGTCGAGTACGTCGGCATTTCCTATACGGAGGTGATCACGCACGCGGCCCTGCCGGCGCTAATATCCTATATTGCGCTGGTTTACATCGTTCATCTCGAAGCTCTGAAGGCCAATATGAAGGGCCTTCCGCGCCGCGCCGAATCCAACCTCGTTCGTTCTCTGGGCGGCTTCCTTTTCAGTTTCATTGGCTTGGCCGTGCTCTGCGCTGTGGTTTACTACGGCCTTGGCTGGATGAAGGGTGCATTTGGCGATGCTACCGTATGGATCGCCGTCGTGATGCTGGTCGCGGCCTATTTCGGGCTGTTGACCTATGGCTGCAAGTTCCCCGAACTTGAGACCACGCTGGAGATCACCGAACTGCCGGCACCCGGTCCGACCATCAAGGCCGGCCTCTACTACCTGTTGCCGGTGTTTGTCCTGGTCTGGTGCTTGGTGGTCGAGCGCTTTTCGCCGGGACTGTCGGCGCTCTACGCCGCTCTTTTCATGCTGTTTGTGTTACTCACGCAACGACCGTTGAAGGCCATGATCCGCAAGACCGGGGACTCGGTCGCCGAAGGATTTCGCTTGGGCCTGGAGGATTCGCTCGAAGGCCTGATCGCGGGTTCGCGCAACATGATCGGGATCGGTGTCGCGACCGCAGCCGCGGGCATCGTTGTCGGAACGATCACGCTAACCGGCATCGGCCAGGTCATGGCCGAGTTTGTCGAGTTGATTTCCGGCGGCTACGTGCTGTTGATGCTGATCTTCACGGCGATCCTCAGCCTGATCCTCGGCATGGGACTGCCGACGACGGCCAACTACATCGTCGTTTCGTCGCTGATGGCGCCGGTCATCGTCACAGTCGGCGCCGAACACGGCCTGATCGTGCCGCTGATCGCGGTTCACATGTTCGTCTTCTACTTCGGCATCCTGGCGGACGACACGCCACCTGTGGCCATGGCCGGTTTTGCCGCCGCCGCGATTTCCGGCGGTGATCCGATCAAGACCGGTATTCAGGGTTTCTGCTACGACATTCGCACGGCGATTCTGCCTTTCCTGTTCATCTACAATAACGAACTGCTGCTGATCGGGGTCGAGTCCTGGTACCACTTGTTGACGACGATCGTCACCGCGGTGATCGCCATGCTGCTCTTCGCTGCCGGCACGCAGGGATACTTCCTGTCCAAGAGTCGGCTGTGGGAGTCGATTGTGCTGATACTCATCGCCTTTACCCTGTTCCGGCCCGGGTTCTGGATGGATCAGCTCTATCCACCGCTGGAATCAGCGCCGGCCATGGGGATCTACGAAATCGCCGGAGCCATGCCGGCGGATGCGCAGATCCGTATCCAGGTCAAGGGCGAGAGCATTGAAGGCGATGAAATTAACAAGGTTGTCATGCTGCCGCTCGGCGGCATGGCGAGCGGCGAGGAGCGGCTGATGGAGGCCGGTCTGGAACTGCGCTTCGAAGAGGGCAAGGCGTACGTCGACAACGTCGTCTTCGGCAGCACCGCCGAGAAGCAGAAGATCGACTTCGATTTTGAGATCGTCAGCGTGCAGATAAAAGCCGATCGCCCGCCGAAGCAGCTGTTCTATATTCCAGCCTTGCTGGTTTTGGGTTTGATCGTCTGGCTGCAGCGCAGGCGCGCGCGCGCCGTCGCGACGGCCGCGGCTTGAGAAGGAGCGAGGGCATGTACAAGAACATTCTTCTGACGATCGACCTGACCGAGAAAAGTTCCTGGAAGAAGGCACTGCCGACGGCGGTCGATTGCTGCCGAGCCTTTGGCGGCAAACTGCACCTGATGGCCGTCGTACCCGACTACGGAATGACAATCGTCTCGCAGTTCTTCCCCAAGGGCTACGCGGAAGAAGCAATTGGCGCGGCGACCAAGGCAGTCGAGAAGCTTGCCGCCGACGAGGTGCCGGACGATATCAGAGTGCAGTGCATCGTCACCTACGGGACTGTCTATGAGGAAATTATTGAAACCGCCAAAAATACCTCGACGGACCTTATCGTTATCGCGGCGCAGCGCCCGGAGCTTCAGGACTACCTCTTGGGTCCCAATGCCGCGCGCGTCGTGCGGCACGCCAACTGTTCCGTATTCGTGGTTCGCTAGAAGCCGCAAACGGGCGCTCGTCGTGCGCGGCGCCAGTCTGCTTCGCCTAGCAGCGGGACTGTCGGTCACATTCGCCCTTTCGGCCGGTTTCGTTCTGTCGGCCTTGGCCGTTCGGGCACAGGAAGTGCCGATTTGGGTCCCGGAGGTGATCTCGGTGCCCGCTGGTCCCTTCATCGCCGGGTCGGATCGGGCCGAACGCGAAGCCGCCTACACTCTCGACGAAGCCGCCTATGGCCACAGCCGGACCCGGCAGTGGAAGTGGTACGAGCGCGAGGCGTCAAGGGCCGAAAAAGTGACAGGGCCCTTCGAGATCACCCGCACGCCGATTTCTAACGAACAGTATGCCGTGTTCGTCGAGGCAACGGGACATCCAGCCCCCGCTGTCGATGCCCAGACCTGGGCGGGCTATAAGCTGATTCACCCCTATGCGCGCACCCGCCGTCACGCCTGGACGGACGGTCGACCGCCGTCCGGCCGCGAGCGGCACCCGGTGGTACTGGTTTCGCACGGCGATGCCGTCGCCTACGCTGCATGGTTAGGCGGCCAGACGGGGCGACGCTGGCGCCTGCCGACGGCACTGGAGTGGGAGAAGGCGGCACGGGGGACTGATGGCCGGCGTTTTCCCTGGGGCGACGAATGGGATCCGGCGCGCCTCAACAGCCATGATGCCGGCCCCTTCGATACCTTGCCGGTCGGTAACTTCGGCGGTGGCGTCAGTCCTTTTGGCCTGTTGGATGCGGCTGGCCAGGTCTTCGAGTGGACGGCTATGGCTCGCGGCCAGGGCCGTTTCGAAGTACGCGGCGGTTCGTGGGACGACAGCGGTTGCGGGGTCTGCCGTCCAGCGGCGCGCCATGCCCGACCCGCGCCCTTAAAACACATCCTGATAGGATTTCGTCTGGTTGCGGAATAGTGTATGGCAAACAAGGCCTCATGCGGCCAAGTGGTTGGCACCTTCGCCGAAGTGTCCGGGGACGCCCAGGGCAAGGCTTGGCCGATGTGATTGCTCGATAAGGCATTTTATCGGTTCCGGCGGCTTGCACGAGTAGTTCGGCAGGGATTGCATTCGTGAGGAGGCCTGATATTTGATTGTGAGGCCTTAGAATCGAGAGCCGTTCAAGTCTGGAGCAAACGAAGAAAAAGATGCGAACCGAAGATGTCATCAAAGATTCGAACGTTGGAACGAGAATCGCCCTGGACGGGCTTTCCACGGAAACATTGGAGAGCATGGCCGCGGCCGGCGAAGAGATATTCAATATCCATCGTATATTGACCAAGACCGGCGACAACGTGGTCGGCGAACTGCTCAAGGGGCACGAGACTTTCTACGAGTGGGACCACTATCCGCCGGGCGACGTTTACGACCATGAGACCCATGCCCAGTACTACTATCACGCGCATGTGCCCGAACAGCGCTTCGATGGCGAACATGGACACTTTCATACCTTCGTCCGCCCCAAGGGCATGCCCAAGGGAATGAAGCCGGCCGATGTGCCGGGCGCGGTCATGCCGGAGGATCCAAACGACGCGCTCAGTCACCTCGTGGCGATCTCAATGTCCCCGAACGGGTTGCCGTTCCGGCTCTTCACGGTCAACCGCTGGGTTACCGGCGAAATTTGGTACGACGCTGCCGATGTCTGCAAACTGCTGGACTATTTTGTCATCGATCACGCCAAACCGTCGTGGCCGGTGAACCGCTGGATCACCGCCATGATCGTGCTGTTCAAGCCGACGATCATCGAACTGGTCCAGGCCCGCGACGTTCGGGTTGCCGAAGTCTCGGCGCAGCGGCCGGGAGTCGATATCTACGAGGACCGCTCGTTCGAGGTCACGTCCTACCAGGATGTCGACGTCGAAAAGCAAGCCCGGGCCGTGGCCAAGGAGCTGTTGCGCCGCCGATAGTTGGCGGCAGCGGCCGGCGGTGACAGCGAACGCTTTACAGCAAGGGGGCGAGCAGGTCGCGGTAGGCAAAGGCGGCTGGCATGCCACCGGTGTGGACAAAGACGACGTTCGATTCCGGCAGCAAGTCGCCACCCTTGATCAGGCCGATGAGACCGGCCAAGGCCTTGCCGGAGTAGACCGGGTCGACCAGAAGGCCTTCGCAGCGCGCCGCCAATTTGATGGCTTCAAGCGTTGTCGGTCCGGGACGCCCGTAACCGGGCGCCAAGTGGTCGTCCACCAACCAAACATCATCGTCGCCGACCAGAGGCGGCCGGCCGAGCAACACCGCGATCTCCCGCGTCAGGTTGAGGATTCGCTGACGCTGGACAACCTTGTCGCGGCGCACACAAATTCCCGCGACCCGCGCCGACGAACCCAGCATGCGCAAGCCGAAGAGCAGGCCGGCATGGGTGTGGCCGCTGCCGCTGGGAATGACGGCGACATCCATCGCGATTCCCATCTCGCGTGCCTGATCGAGCAACTCGCCGGCGGCGACGACATAACCCAAGGCACCGCGCGGTGGGTGATTGGGGCCAAGTGGAATAATAAAGGGGGTGCCGCCGTTGCGTTTGACTTCGGCGGCTATGTCGGCGAGCGAAGCATCGGCGCCTTCCTCGTCCTCGCCATCGGGGTAATGGCGGATATCAGCGCCGAAAAGGTGGTCGAGCAAGACATTTCCGGAGGTGTGGTAGTCCTCGCCCATGCCCGCGACCCTCTCTTCCAGCTGGACGATGGAGGCCATGCCGAGCTTGGCCGCCGCCGCTGCGGTCATCCGGACATAGTTGGATTGCACGGCGCCTGTGATCATTACCGTGTCGGCGCCCGCGGCCTGGGCACGGCCAAAATAAAACTCGAGCTGGCGCGCCTTGTTGCCACCGAGCGCCAGCCCCGTGCAGTCGTCCCGCTTGACGAACAAGCGCCCGCCGCCGAGCTGTGTAGCCAAGCGAGGCATTGCTTCCAGTGGTGTCGGAGTATGGGCAAGTATCGCCCGAGGATGGTCGGAAAGATCCATGTTTAGACTTTCTTTGGCTCCGATTTCCAGTGTCGTTTAGCCCAATGACAGTCGCGGGCCTAAGCCGATTACGGGCACCTTGCAGAATTTGGGGGCCTTGCGGCTTATCGCCAGGCCGGTGATGGCGGAACAGGAAAATACGGTTCAACTGTTGCACCAGATCGAATTGCAGCTTGATAGCACAACTCAGAACCATCTTATGCCGGAAAGCGGCGCTGGATTTCAGAAAGTGACAAAATCACGAGCGGTCGAGGCTGTGATCGCCGATTTTTGGCCGAGTGGAGGGTCGTAGGGGGCCGGAGAGGGCCGGAGAGGGCCGGAGAGGGACGGCACCGGCATGTTTTCCCTATCCGCGCTAAGCCGCCTGATTGACAACTTTGAGCACAAATTCGCTTGGATTTCGCTAGTTCCGGCGGCGATTTGGTGGTTTCGCGCGAAATCTCAGCATTCCGGGTCTTGAAAGTTATCGACAGGAAGGTTCCGGGCCCGCGCGCCGGCCTTCACTGTTAAGTATGAATTAACGGTCAACCGCGATAATCAACTGGCGATATAGAAGGGTTCTTGATCCAGGTTATCGGCACTAGATCTCCGTTGTATTGCGCGGAACAGACACAGCGGAACCTACTGATGGCAGTGATAGACACTAGTTTACTGGGCGAACACGTCGGCCTGTCGAAGGAAGACGTGTCAAAACTTATGGCTGATCCTTCGCCGGACGTTCGCGCGGAGACGACCGGCAAGATCGCTGCCCAGTACGACTGCAAACCTCCGACGATGACCGATGCCGAGCGCTAGATCGCCGCGGACATCTTCAGGGCTCTGGCCAAGGACGCCGAAGTGCGGGTCCGCGCGGCCATGTCCGCGAACCTGAAACAGACCTCCGACTTGCCTCATGACGTTGCCCTCGGCTTGGCCAAGGACGTCGATTCTGTCTCGCTGCCAATGCTGAAATTCTCGGAAATCCTGACCGACGACGATCTGATCGAACTGTTGCGTGGCGGCAACGCGGCCAAACAAGTCGCCATCGCCCAACGCCCGACGGTATCTGGCGAGGTTGCCGACGCGGTCATCGACACCGGCAATGAAACCGCGGTCGCCCGCCTTGTCGCCAACGAAGGCGCAGAGCTGACTGAAACCCACTTCGACCGCGTCATTGACGAATACCAGGACAGCGAAGCCGTTTCCGACTCGCTGGCGCGTCGGCCCAACCTTCCGGCGGCGATTTCCGAGCAACTGGTCAGTGCCATGGCCGCGCAATTGCAGGACTATCTGGTCAGCGAACACGACCTGGCGCCCGATACCGCCAGCAACCTTGTGCTACAGACCCGCGAGCGGGCGACTGTTTCGCTGTTGAGTGAAGGCTCGAGCGAAGCGGATCTGCAGGAGTTGGTCTATCAGCTGCACGTAAACGGCCGACTCACGCCGTCGCTGATCATGCGCGCGCTGTGTGTCGGCGATTTGCCATTCTTCGAGATGGCGATCGCGCGCCTTGGAAGTGTGCCGATTCAGAACGCCCGCGTGCTGATCCATGACCAAGGGCACCTCGGCCTGGAGTCCCTTTACCTGCGCGCCGGCATGCCGGAACGGCTGCTGCCGGCGGTCCGTGCCGCCGTGCACCTTGTGCGCGAAGACGACTACGACGGCGGCAGCCTCGACCGCGAGCGCTTCGCTTCCCGCGTTATCGAGCGCATCCTCACACAGTTCGAGGATCCCTCCTCGAAGCTGACCGAGGAAGACATCGACTACCTGATGAACAAATTGAAGCTGCTCGCCGCCTAGTGGCCGCGACGGCCCGCAGCACACAGCGGCGCGGTCCTTCGGGGCCGCGCCGTTTGTCGTTCGAGTCAGTGGCCGGAGGCACCGCAGCGCCACAAAGCGGCCATTGCCAAGCCTGCGGCAAGCCGCTATAAACCCGCCCGCGCCGGGGAGTAGCTCAGCCTGGTAGAGCACCACGTTCGGGACGTGGGGGCCGGAGGTTCGAATCCTCTCTCCCCGACCAACCTGCCCCTTGGTTCTGGGGCTTGACTGGTCGTTCGGCGCTGCCAGACGGACATCTCTGCATAGACCGGGGCCGCCGTTTACGGGGGCTGATCCTTGGATGGAGGAAGCTTTGCCGTTGACGGGCAGCGCGACCCGCAAGGCAATCATTCTGATGGCGGTCGCCATGAC
>JAJFGM010000537.1 GCA_021776145.1 Kiloniellaceae bacterium
CCAAGGATCGGGGTAGTCTGTAGGCCTTGACCACCGATGGCAACAGGCTGCGGCGCCGCGGCGCAGACAAAAGCGGACGATCCGCAAGGAGAACACGACATGGCGAACTCATCCCGACGCGCACGCAAGCTGATCGAAGGCCGCCCGGCCCTGGTCGTCATCGACATTCAAGCCAGCACTTTCAAGGATACAAGCGCGACCCGCGCGATTGACCACATGCCGGGCTACGCAGAGCGCATGGCAAAGGCGCGCATCGCGATCGACAAGGCGCGCGAGCGGGACATCCCGGTGATCTTCATTCAAGAAGTACACCGTCCGGATCTCGTCGATTTCGGTCGGGAGCTTGACGGCGACGAAGACGTTCACTGTCTCGAAGACAACCCCAACACCGAGATCGCCGTCGAGGAAATGGGATTCCGCCCAAACGACTACCTCATCAAAAAAAGACGCTATTCGGCCTTTTTCGGAACGGATTTCGAGATATTGCTGCGCGGATTGAAGGTCGACACGCTGTTGCTTTGCGGCGGCCTGACGGATGTCTGCGTGCATTACACCTTCGTCGACGGTCACCAGTCGGACTATTTTTGCCGGGTGATCGAGGACTGCGTCGCCGGCTCCAGCGAGGATGCACATGAAGCCGCGCTGCGCGCCATGGAGTATCTGCAAACAGGCGCCCGCCGCTCGCTCGGTGAGGTCGTGAAGGCAATGGGAAATCTGGAAAAGCCATCCCACGCCGCGGCATAGGTGCGCCACGAGCAATATGCGAGTATTGCTCGACACATCCAATGGTTAGATCAGTTTCATGCGCATAGTTGGATCGCCTAAAGCGATTCCAACTAAACGCATACTGATCTAGCGCACCGCGATCACGGCTGCCGCGCCGCCCATGGCCGTCGCCCCGGCGCGGTTCGCCAGTCGCATCGCGCGGGGACTCTTCAGCAGCAAACGCGCCCGAGAGGCCATGACGATATAGCACACGTCAATGACCATCAGGACGATCAACAGGGTTACGGTGATCATGGCCCAGTCGGTGAAGGAGACCTGCCCAACTTCGATCAGGGTCGGCAACAGGGCGAGGTAGAAGACCATTATTTTCGGGTTGCCGAGGGTGACCGTGAGGCCCGCAAGGAACATCTTCAGGCGTCCGCCATATCCCTTCGGCCTGGCTTCCCCAGCGACCTCGATGGGCGCGGTCCACATCTTCCACGCGAGGTAGACGAGGTAGGCGACACCGAGATACTTGATCGCAAGGAACGCGAGATGAAAGGACTCGGCCAGGGTCGCCAGTCCGACGACCGCCAGGGTCAGCCACAGGGCCTCCCCGAACCACATGGCAACGACGAAGGGCACGACGTCGCGCCAACCCTTTGCCAGCACGCGACCGACCAGCGCGGCGATACTTGGGCCGGGCGAACCGGCACTGAGCAGCAGCGCAACCGCAAAAACCGTGAGTGACGTAATTTCCATGGATCAATCCGTTCCGCCGTTCGGCGCAGCCTAGCTCCGGAGCATGACGTTCCGCAATCGCGGTGAACGCGGCCCGTAAAAGAATACCCCCGCCGTCCCAGCGTCTTGGAGATACCAAGGCCCTGGGACGAAGGGGGCTCTAAATACCGCGGGCGTCGTTTTAGAACAGCGCCTTACCGTCGAGCGGCGCTGGCGCCTTATCCCGTGCCTCCATGAGAGAGAGGATGGTCGGTGCCAGGTCGATGACCTCGGCGTCCTTGATCGTCGTACCGGCCGGCACCTTCTCGCCCTTGGCCACCATGAAACCGCGCGGCCGATGGCCGCCGCTGCGGTAAAAGGGCAAGGGTCCGATGCGGCCGATGCCCGGGCCCTCGACGACGTCGACCGCGCACTCCTGCCAGGAAATCAACAGATCGGACGTCGGCAGACCCGGATCGTTGTCCGCGGCGCTGTGGCGGGTCCGGGTCACGGTGTCGACAAGCGAATTGCCGGTGCGCGGATTGGTCAGCTCCATCAGGAAACCGGTGATCTCGTCGCAGACCTTGTCATAGTCCTCGCGTTCGACAAGGCCGTGGGCATCGCGCCCCTTGAGGTTGAGGCGGATGCGGCCTTCCCAGAAAGTCGGCATACTGAAAGCCCGCATTTTCGGCCACATGCGGCGGTACCAGGTCGCCGGCATCCAACAGAGAGACTCGTTGGTCCCCTCGTAGGGCGAGCACAGATCGTCTTCGGGGTCGGACTTCAGCATGGAGGATGGCATGTAGGGGCGCAGCTTGCGCTTCACATCGTTGGGTTCGTAACGCTGGCTCCAGACATTCGTGGTCCAGCTCTTGCGCACCGGGTCCGTCACCGGTTCGTCGAGCGGACCGCCGGCAGCGATGCCGATTTTGCCCGGGAAATTGTAGCGGTACATGATTTCCGGCAGAATAGTCATGCTCAAGAGGTCAGTGCCGTTATCGCCCATGCCATGCACGGAAAAGACCACGATGGAGGCGTTCTCCGGCGCCGCCTTGATAATGCCGGCGATGGCCTGATCGAGTTTCTTGAAAGTATCGATCAAGGGTTGCCTATCGCCCGACTTCGCCTTCATCGCGGCATGGATGGGATGGGTCTTGCTGCTGTTATGCAGGAAATCGTGTCCGGCGGAATGGCTCTCGAGGAAAGCGCCGAGCATGAGGTCGGGTTGTCCCTGCGCCATGAGATCGCAGATGATGTCGCGGCGCTTGGTGATGCTGTTGCTCAGTTCGCGCTCGAGCCAGACGCCGTAATTCGGATCCCAGAAGTTGCCGTGATCCTTGCCCAGGACACGGCACACGCCGTGGCGCTGGTTCATTTCGGCCAGCAGGTTCTCGGGGATGGATTGGTTGACGTTGGCCGTGAAGTGACCGCCCCAGCCCATGATCTGCGGTCCGTTGACGCCTTTGTTCGGCTCCAGCAAGGGAACGTCGAAGACCGCCACCTTGTAGTCGTCGCCCAGCGCCATAAAGGGCGGAACACCCTTGTAATCGTAACCACGCGTCGCGAAGACACTTTTCACCGCATAGGCGTCCGGATCGTATTCGATGATGTCCCAGTAGCCGGTGCGGTCCGGCTTGCAGCCTGTTGCGAAAATGACCCATGAAGGCTCGGTCGCCGAGAATTTGGCGGACTTGCCGACAAGATCGACGCGGTTCTCGACGCGTCCGTAAGCGCCTTCCGCACGCAATCGGCTCAGCGTCGGCAGATGCCCCGCCGCCATCCACTCTTCGATCAGAATCGGATCGGCGGCATCAAGACCGATCGCTACAACGGGATTTGCCACAGTTAAACCCTTTCGATGTTTGAAGACTCCGCCCCCATTTCAGAAACACCCGTCAGTAACGCCTGAATTCCAACCGGGCTTTGATGTCGATCAAGGAATTACGGTTAATCTCTTAAAAAATTGGCATGATTTGTTGATGAACACTCCACCTCCGGTTTTTTAATTACAGGGGGCCGGAGCACCGCTGATCGTGACGGCACGGGGCCGGTTTCGCGGTCGGAGGCCCGCTGTGTTACCATCGTCGGCGGCCGAGAGGCGCCTTATTGGGAGTCCCGGTTGAAACAGCCATGACCGCAACAACAGCCGCCATCGCGTTTTACCAGCGCCACCCGATTTCAGCGGCGCAGATCACGGCTCGGCTTGAGGCGCTGCGCGGCTCGCTCGATGGCCTTACTCCGCCCGACCTGTTCGATCACGACCAGGACCACTACGGCGCCCTCGCCGCCAACGATGCGCTCGCGGCGGCGGCGCGGATAACCGCCGGCGACAAGGTCGCCGATTTCTGCGCCGGGCTCGGTGGGCCGGCGCGCTATTACGCGCATATTTATGGCGTCTCGGTGACCGGCATCGAGCTGACCCCGGCGCGGGTCGAAGGCGCGGCCGCCCTTACCCGCCTGGTCGGCCTCGAAGACCGGGTGCGCGTAATCGAAGGCAATGTGATGGCCGTACCGCTGGACGACGCCAGCCTGGACGTCGTGGTCAGCCAGGAAGCCTTCCTGCATGTCCCAGATACCGCGAGCGCCGTGTCGGAAGCGCACCGCATCCTCAAACCCGGCGGCCGCTTCGCCTTCACCGATTGGGTGCTGCACCAACCGATGACCGACGAAGACACCGAAATCATGTGGCAAGGTCAAGCCGTCCAGGACCTACAAAGCACAGACAGCTACCGAGCCCTGCTGACCGCCGCCGGTTTCACTGTTACCGACGTCGAGGACCTCACTGGCGATTGGGGTCCAATCCTCGAAAAACGCTTCGCCATGTACCGGAACTTGCGCGAAGAAACCCAAAAAGCCGGCACCCCCTCCGGCGACGACGCCTTTTACCGGTCCTACGAACGCCTGGTCGCCCTGGTTAAGTCCGGCACCCTCGGCGGCGGCCGCTTTTCTGCCCGGAAATAGCCGTACTCAGCCTGCTTTCCCGGCCTCACGCCGGGGCATTGGCCTTGAGGTGCGCGCGCATCTGCGCCAGGCCTTCGTCGATGCCGGCGCGGCCGAAGCCGATGCGGAAGCGATCGGCCGGGGTCTCGACCAGGTCGGAGCGGTAGATCGCCGCCGGCAGCAGAAGAACACCGGATCGCTCGACCAACTCGCGGCAGAAGGCCTCGACCCCCTCGCCGCCCTTGTAACGCGGGTAGCCGACACAGCCGCCGTCGGGGCGCCGCCACTCGAAGAGGCCGGGGAAGTCGCCAAAGAAGGCCTGAAGTTTATCCGCGTTCGCCGTCACCAGCGCGCGGTTGCGGGCGAGGATATCGCCCCGCGCCTTCAATGCGATCAAGGCCAGGACCTCGCTGGGCGCCGAATTGCAGATCGAGAGGTAGTGTTTGTAGCGCTCCAGCCTTTGCAGGAGACCACGGTCTTGCGCCGCGATCCAACCGATACGCAGGCCCGGCAGGCCGTAAGCCTTGGACATGACGTTGAGCGAAAGGCCGCGCTCGTAGACGTCGGCGACCTGCGGCAGGCGGCGGGCTGGTTCCTGTTCGATACCGCGGTAAACCTCGTCACTGAAAAGATAAAGCCCATGTTCTCGACAAAGCTCGACAAGCGCGTCGAAGCGGTCGCGTTCAAGGACCTTGCCGGTCGGATTGTGCGGAAAGTTGATCGAGACCAAGCGGGTATTAGAGCGGATCTCGGCGCGCAGGCGGTCGAGGTCGAGCGACCAGTCGTCGTCGGCCTCCAGCGGCACGCCGCTGACGGCGCAGATTTCCAGCGGCAGGGTCTCGGCGGCCTGGTAGTTCGGCACCACGACAATGGCGTGATCGTCGGGCGATAGAATCACCCGCATGGCCGCGTAGATGCCTTCCTCGGCGCCAGCGAAACAAAGGATGTCCTCGGACTGGAGGTTGTCGTAGGTGGCGGCGATTTCGCGCCGCAGCGCGGGGCTGCCATAGGTCTCGGTATAGCCGAGCCATAGGCTTTCGAAGGCTTTGCGATCCTCCGCCGTCGCCATGGTCAGCAGTCGGTCGAGCGACAGGCTTTCGACGTCGGACGCGGTCATGTGATAGCGGGCGGCAAACTCCCACTTCGAGAAATAGACTTCCAGTTCGAAATCCCGCATTTCAGCCGCCCCTATCCCAAGGATTTGTTTGCAAAGTTACCCAAGTCATACTCAGGTCTTATGCAAGCCGGCAAGTCGCCGCGCGACCTTGCGGCCCAAAGCGGTCATATCGCCGCGGGCCAGGATCAGGCTCACGCAAGCCTGGCCAGGTGTCTGAAATGCAGTGCGAGATCTTAGTCATCGGCGGCGGCCTTAGCGGCTTGAAAACGGCCGTGGACCTCCATATCGCGGGCCGCGACGTCCTTCTCGTCGAGGCGCGCGGCCGACTCGGCGGGCGCATTCTCTCCCTGAGCCTACCCGATGGTTCCCTTTCGCAAGCCCTGTTCGATTTCGGCCCCTCCTGGTTCTGGCCCGGCCAGGCGCGCATGGCGAGGCAGGTCGGCGATCTCGGC
>JAJFGM010000538.1 GCA_021776145.1 Kiloniellaceae bacterium
CACTGACGCCGACCAATCTTTTGATGGTCTTCGTCGGCTGCTTCGCCGGCACCTTCATCGGCATGCTGCCCGGCCTCGGACCGATTTCGGCCATCGCGCTGATGATCCCCATCACCTATGGCTTCGATCCGGCGACCGGCATGATCCTTATGGCCGGGGTCTATTACGGCGCCATTTTCGGCGGCTCGACCTCGTCGATCCTGATCAACGCCCCGGGCGTCGCCGGCACCGTCGCCACCTCGTTCGACGGCTATCCCATGGCGCGCGCCGGCCACGGCGGCAAGGCACTGGCCGTCGCCGCCTATGCCTCCTTCAGTGGCGGGACGATCGCCGCGATCTTCCTGCTGATCGCCGCGCCGGCACTGGCCAGCGTCGCCCTGTCGTTCCAGTCGGCCGACTACTTCGCCCTCATGGTGCTCGGCCTGACGGCGGTCTCCGCCTTCGCCGGGCGCGGCCAGTTCCTCAAGGCCATGCTCATGGTCTTCTTGGGCCTGGGGCTGGCGACCGTCGGCCAGGACACCTCGTCCGACATCACCCGCTTCACCTTCAACTCCCTCGACCTGCTCGACGGTATCTCCTTCCTGCTGCTGGCCATGGCCGCCTTTGCCCTGTCAGAGGCATTGATGACCGTGCTCAAGCGCGAAAAGGTCTCAGAAGCCGCGGTCGAGGCCGCCGCCGGCAACATGGGCTCGCTGAAGCTTACTCGCGCGGAAGTTCGCACCATGGCGCCGGTCGTCGGGCGTTCCTCCCTGCTCGGCTTTTTCATCGGAGTGCTGCCGGGCGCCGGCGCCACCATCGCCTCGTTCCTTGCTTATGGCATGGAGCGCAGCATCGCACCCGCGTCGGAGAAAGAGGCTTTCGGCAAGGGTTCGCTGCGCGGACTGACGGCGCCGGAAACGGCCAACAACGCCGCCTGCTCCGGCTCCTTCGTGCCGCTCCTGACCCTCGGCATTCCCGGATCGGGCACCACGGCGGTGATGCTCGGGGCGCTGATATCTTATGGCGTGCAGCCCGGGCCGACGCTGTTCGTCGATCGTCCCGAAGTTTTCTGGGCGGTCATCGTATCCATGTACATCGGCAATGTCGTATTGCTGATCCTCAATCTGCCGCTGATCCCCTATATCGCCCGGCTGCTCGCCCTGCCCTCGCAGATTCTCGTGCCCCTGGTCCTCTTCTTCTCGCTCTGCGGCGTCTATCTGGTGTCCTTCAACACTTTCGACATCCACCTGATGGTCGCCTTCGCCGCCGCCGCCGTTGGCTTGCGCCTGCTCGGATATTCCATGGCGCCGATGATCCTCGGCTTCGTGCTCGGCGGCATGATGGAGGAGAACCTGCGCCGCGCCCTGGAGATCTACGACGGCTACAGCTTCCTGTGGGAGCGTCCGATCACCCTGGGCATCATGTTGCTGACGGCGGTCATTCTGCTGGCACCGCTGATGCAATGGTTCCGGGAACGACGCGGCAGCGTCACCGCTGGCGAAGGCGGCTGAAGCGGCTAAAGAGAGATTCCGGCCGTAGGCAGCTCTCGACGCAGATCCTTACACGCGCCCGGCCGCCGCTTGGCACTTCAGCCATTTCACGAAGGCGCGTACCGGCGGCCTCAGCACATCTGGGCGCGTTTCGATGTAGAATGTCCCGAATGCTTTTTCCGAAAACAACTCGACAAGTTCGCCGGACCGGAGTTCCTCTTCGACCCAGGGGCGTACGGTGTAGGTGATTCCGTCACCCCGCCGTACCGCCTCCATGATCAGGTTCCCGGGCATATGACTGATCATCAGCGGCCGATCCAGCACAACACCGTGACGCGCCATCCAGTCGGCGATCTCGGTGGTGCCATACTCCTGCAACCACGGCAGGTTGACGAGCATCGCCGGGTCGATAATTTCCTGCTCTCCAATCAGCGTGGGCGTTCCGACCACGACCATATCGGCGACCAAAAGGGGGTCGACTTTCGTTTCCGGTCCACGGCTATCGCCATAGCGGATCGCCAGATCGATGCCGCCCGGTTTCAACGCCACGACCTCCGCCGTCGGATTCAGCATCAGGGTGATCTCCGGATGTCGTTTCTGGAAATCCGAGATTCTCGGCATCAACCACATCACCGCAAAAGCTGGCGACATGGTGAGCTGGACGGGGCGCTGGGCGTCGGCGCCGGTCAATGATTCGACGCCTCTACGAATGGCGGCGAAACCTGTATCGAGGTCGAGGGCCAGGCTCGACCCCTCAGCGGTAAGCGTTATCCCCCGGCCTGCCCGAACGACGAGAGAAACGCCGAGCCGCAATTCGAGAGATTTTACCTGTTGGCTGACCGCCGCATGGGTGACATTCAAGAGGGCGCCGGCTTTGGAATAGCTGCCCGTTTCGGCCACGGCGGCAAACGCCCGGAGGCTGTTGAGGGAAGGCAGGCCAGACCAGATCATTTGTAAGATATTCTTACTTATCGGTTAAATTTATGGATCGCATCCGAAGAGAATATCAGACACAATATAACAATATACAGCAGTATCAATCCATCGGCAGAATCCTACCCCTTAAAAATTCTTTAGTGTCGCTTGTCATCAAATCCTAGCCCGGAGAGCGAGAAATGGCAGATTCGTCCCAAGTCCATGCCGGGGGCTGCCTTTGCGGCACGGTGCGTTACACCGTTCATGGCGCGCCGGAATACTCGGCACACTGTCACTGTCGATCGTGCCAGAAAGCCGCCGGCGCCGGGTTCGTCACCTGGTCGGGTTTTGCGCCGAAAAATTTTTCGGTGACCGAGGGAGAAATCACCATCTGTGCCACATCGCAGGGTGTGCAGCGCGGTTTCTGCGGCCGTTGTGGGAGTTCCCTCACCTATAGCGGAGAAGGCTGGGACACCATCGGCATCACCTCGGCGACGCTAGACGACCCCGCTATCGCGAAGCCCACGGGCAATGTCTATCTGGCGCACCAGCTTCCCTGGGTAGTGTTGGATGACGACCTCAAGACTTATGAACGATTTCCCCAAGACGACCAGGAGCGATTTCCCGATTGATACGAACGCGAACCCGATTGAGGAGGTAACAATGGCAACCACGTACTCATACTCCTGTAAGGACTATCCCGGGATGGAGGCCTGCCCGGGACACTTCATCGCCGAAACGCAAAACGAGGTGATGAAGCTCATGGAACTCCACGCCACGGTCGCGCACGAGGAGGACCCCAGCGCATGGAGCGAGGAAGACAAAGCCTATATTGAGACGCTCATCAAAACCGAATAGGCACGAGAGCGATCGCATGAGCGGACTTTCCTAAGGCAGAAGCACCTCGAATAGATGCCTCCCCCTTTGCGGGCGGGCATCTGCTTGGAGAGCAGTCAAATGATCGTCAAAAGGCTTGAAGATGTGGTCGGCACCAAGGGTGACGCGCACGGCGACAAATGGCACAGCCTGCGTCTTCTTCACAAAGAGGATGGGTTGGGCGTCACGCTGACGGACAGCATTCTGGAAGCGGGGTTTCAGATGGACCTATGGCAGAAGAACCATCTGGAAGCCTGTTACTGCCTGGAGGGCGAAGGCACCGTCGAGGAACTCGACAACGGAACGGTCCATGGGATCAAGGCCGGCACTCTCTATGCCATGAACTGCCACGATCGCCATCGTATTCGCGCCAAGACCCGCATGCGTGTGATCTGTACGTTCTTTCCGGCCCTCACTGGCGAGGAAAAGCATGATGCGGACGGCTCATTGTGAGGCCGAAAAGCAGGCGCTTGGCCGAGCCATCGGAATGACCCGACGGGCTGATGCCCGGGGCTCTCACGATGGCGCCGGCCGCGGCTCGGCGCGCCCGTAGAAACCGAGCCGTTCCTCTGCACTGAAGATTACACCGGGCTGCTCGTAGTAGGAAAAGACCGCGATGATGCGTTCGCGCGCGCCGGCAATGGGGGTGACGCGGTGCGCCGTGTTCTTGCCCTTGAAGACGTTGAGCGTGCCGGGCCCCAGCGGCAAGGTGCGCACTTCCGGGTCGTCGCCGGCGATCAGCCGCGCTACACCCTCGTAATTCGGATCGTCGTCGGAGCGCAGACCGCAACGGTACTGGAAGGCACCGCCGGCGTCGGGCGCCTGCAAGAGCAGCGTGGTGGTGAATTCGGAGCGGTCGAAATGCCAATTCAGCGCCTCGCCATCGCGATAGGTCATGACGTTGGCTCGCGCCAGCGGGTCTTCCATGGTGAAAAGGCGCGGTTTGCCCAAGACCGCGGCTAGAAAGTCGATCAGCGGCGGCCACTCGTAAATGCGACAGACGACGCTGTCGGAAATCTGGTCGGCACAGACCGTATGATTGACGGTTTCGCAGTGCTTCAGCGCCGGATGGTCCGGCGCCAGACCGGGGATGTTGTCGTCGAAATAGATGTTGTGGCTGCGCCGATGAAAGAAAGAGG
Organism: Kiloniellaceae bacterium; assembly: GCA_021776145.1. Lineage (GTDB taxonomy): Bacteria > Pseudomonadota > Alphaproteobacteria > Kiloniellales > Kiloniellaceae > JAJFGM01. Next base: position 4,400 of record JAJFGM010000538.1, read on the forward strand.
CGTTCTTGATCAAGGGGTGCAGCTCGGCCAGACCCTGTTCCAGGGCCGCCGGCCGCAGTAGACCATCGAGATTGAACATAGCCTTGGCCGCGAGGTCGCGGCGGCAGACTTCGGCAAGGGCCGCCGCGCCGGCCGGGTCGTGCAGCGGATAGCGGTCGAGATCGAGCAGGTCGTGCATCGCGCGGTCCCTGAATGCCAAACAGATAGGCTATGGCTATGAGAAAAACGGCCCGGCCCGCAAGAGTGGATTTTTCCCTGCGGCATGAGAATTTCTCATCAACACAAACGGGACGCGGCTCGACGGTCAGTCCCACTCAGGGTGAGTGGGACTTTACAAAATCGGCAATGGACGCGGCCACACCCTGCGCCAACGGCAAATCCGGGTCGGCGTAGGCGGCCAGGTTCGCCGCCCGGTCATCGGCCGGCGCTTGCTTGAGTACATGATTGACGTCGGGCAACACCGCCAGTTCGACGCCGGGCCGGGCGTTGGCGAGACGTTCGGCGTCGACCAGACTTACCTGCAAGTCACTGGTGCCCTGGACGACCAGAACCGGCCCTGCGTAGGTCGCCAGCAAGGCGACGGGGTCGTATGAAAATAGGCTGATCAAAAACCCCTGGTGCCGCGGGTGAAACAAGTTTCGAAGGGTCTTGTTGTTGCCCCGGACATCCACCCTAATACCTGCCTCGAGATCGGCGATAAGCGGCTCGGCCTGGGCGAGAAGAAGCGGGTTTGCCGTGCCGGCATTGAACTGATCGCGTAGCACCTCGCCAATCGGGCGGCCTGGCGCCGCGATCAGGATCAGGCCGCAGATATCGGCGTCGTGCTGGGCGGCGGCGAGCGCCAACAGGCCGCCCTCGCTATGACCTGCCAGCCAGACACAAGACGAGCCCCGCCGCGTCAACACCGCCGTCCAAGCAAGGACATCGTCGGCGTAGTCGGCAAGCGTGACGGCGTTGGCGTCGTCGAGCGCGCCGGCGCTGGCGAAGAGGCCACGCTTGTCGATGCGTAGCGAGGCGATCCCCTGTTCCGCCAATCCCTCGGCCAACAGTCGGTAGCTTGCAGCCCTGACTCCCAGGGGGTTGTTGCCGTCGCGATCCGTCGGACCGGATCCGGGCAAAATGAGGACAACAGGCGCCGCGCCGCCAGGCGTCAGCAACGTGCCTACGAGCGGGCCCTGCGGGCCCGGTGCCTGGAGCGTTTCCTCTATCATCGCCGCCACGGCAGATTGCAGGCTTGCAAAGAGCAAAACGACGCTCAAGATTACGACCTTCATGGTAACTCCCAGCAATGGCGTGAGCGAGTTTAACAGAATGGCCGGGGATTGGCAGAGCCGCTAGACGGCGCTTGCTGCGCCATGGCGACCGAGAGGCCGAGATGACGCACACGTCCATCGAACGCTACCTCCAGGCTTGGTCGCTGCAGCTCGATGGCGTCGCTTTCGAAACGCCGACAAGCTGGATCCAGCCGGTTCGGCGGGCCGAGGAGTCGGCGATCCTCAAGCTCTTCAAGCCGCACAGCGACGAACGTCATGGCGCGGGCCTGCTGCGCTATTGGGGCGGAGACGGCGCCGTCGCGCTCTATGAAGCCGACGCCGACGCGCTTCTCATGGAACGCGCGATGGGCTCGCGATCGCTGACCGAGATGGCTTGCGCCGGCCGCGATTTGGAAGCGACCGAGATCCTCGCCGACACCCTGATGCGGCTACAGGCGCCGCGACAATACAAGGCTCCGGCCTCGCTGGTCCCCTTGGCGGATCAGTTCGCCGCGCTCTTCGCGCATGCAAACGACGACGGCTTGTTGTGCGGTTCAGCCACCGTCGCCCGCCGCCTGCTGGCGGCCCCGGTGGCCCCAGTGGTCCTGCATGGCGACCTGCACCACGCCAATGTCCTCGACGCCGGCGCACGTGGCTGGTTGGCCATCGACCCCAAGGCCCTGTTCGGCGAGCGGACGTACGACGTCGCCAACCTCCTGCGCAACCCCGCTCCGCACGGCGGACTGGTGCTCGACCGGGATCGCATGCAACGCCTAGCCACCTTCTATGCGGAGTGCCTGACGCTCGAGCCGCAGCGAATTCTTGATTTCGCCTTCGCCCACGCCGGCCTTTCGGCCGCCTGGGATATCGACGACGGTCTCGACCCGGTCTTCAGTTTTGCCTGCGCCGAACTCCTTGCGACGCTGGTCGGCAGCTAGGACGGCCATCGCCTCGTTACCAAAACAGGCGTGTACCGGCCTGATAACGGTTTGGCCTGAAAACGGTTTGGCCTGAAAACGGTTTGGACTGAAAACGGTTTGGCCTGAGAGCGATCCGGCCTGAGAGTGATCCGGCAAAAAAGTGGCCCGGCCGGATGGTGGTGATGTATCGTTGTCTGAAAATCGAACGGCAGCGGCCGTTCTGGAATGCGTGGCTGAAGCACGCCATATATTGGCGACCTAAAGGAAGAAACCTCATGGCATCACATCCGAGCAACGAGGGCTTGGTGCTGCGCAGCGACGCGGAAGGAATCGCGACGCTGACACTCAATCGTCCGGACAACTACAACACCCTTTCGACCCCCTTGATGCGCGCGCTGAAAGCGCAGCTCGCCGATATCGCCGCCGACACGGCCGTGCGCGTCGTCGTCATCACCGGGGCCGGCAAGGCCTTTTGCGCCGGCCACGACCTGATCGAGATGCGCGCCGATCCGTCGCAAGCGGCCATGCGTGCCCTCTTTGACCTTTGCAGCGAGAACATGCTGGCCATCACGCGGCTGCCGCAACCGGTGATCGCCATGGTCAACGGCGTCGCCGCGGCAGCCGGCTGCCAGTTGGTGGCGCAGTGCGATCTGGCGATCGCCGACGACGCGGCAACCTTCGGCACGTCGGGAATCAATGTCGGACTCTACTGTTCGACGCCGTCGGTGCCGGTGACGCGCAATCTCGGGCGTAAGCAGGCGATGGAACTCTTGTTGACCGGCGATTTGATCCCGGCGGCCCAGGCCGTCGACTGGGGCCTCATCAACCGCGCCGTTCCGGCCGCGTCGCTGGACGCCGAAGTCTCGGCGATGGCCGCCAAGATTGCCGCCAAGAGCCCGGCCGCGGTAGCCCTCGGCAAGGATCTCTTCTACCGGCAGATCGAGGAAGGCCTAGAGGCCGCCTACGACCGCGCTGGCGCCGCCATCACCTGCAACATGCAGCTCGATGCCACCCGTACCGCCATCGATGCCTTCCTGACCAAATCGGCACTGCCGGACTGGCCTGACAGAAGCGACTGAGACATTCCCGGGGCGCGCGGCAATAAATCGAGCGGCAAAACGCCCCGTCATGCGCCGGCACGTCGATGGTTCGAGTGGGGATCGAGTGGGGATTGATTCGGGATTAGCCGATCAAGCTCTAATGCACCGTGCGCTCGATGATGAGGCGGAAGCAAAAGGGCGAGTTGGTGCCACCAATTTGGATGGTGTT
>JAJFGM010000539.1 GCA_021776145.1 Kiloniellaceae bacterium
GGCGCCCACCCGGCCTGGCTTGGCGCCCCGCCCTGGGCCGGCCGGGGCGGCCCACCCCCGCGCCCGGTGGGCCCGGGCGCGGCCGGCCGGGAAACCGGCGGTCGGCAGAATGGCTAAATGTCAGGCGCGGGCCGGGGCTTCCGTTTCGGCTTTGCCGAGGGCCTGCAGAACAGCGGCCAGGATGCCGGCCCGATCGAGGCCGGCGCGGCGCAGCTGTTGGTTCGGGCTGTCCTGGTCGATGAAAACATCAGGCAGAACCAGAGGGCGGAACTTCAAACCGTTTTCCAGCAGACCGTCGTTGGCGAGAAACTGCATGACCTGGGTCGCGAAGCCACCGATCGATCCCTCTTCCACCGTCAACAGAACTTCGTGCTCGCGGGCCAGCCGGCGCACCAAGTCGAGATCCAGGGGCTTGGCAAAGCGGGCGTCGGCGACCGTCGCCGGAAGGCCGCGCGCCGCCAGGTCGTCGGCCGCCGCCAGGGCATCGGCCAGGCGCGTGCCGTAGGACAGGATCGCCACTTTGCTGCCTTCGCGCAGCACACGGCCCTTGCCGATCTCCAACGCCGTGCCGCGTTTCGGCAAGTCCAACCCCAAGGCCTCGCCGCGCGGGTAACGCAGGGCCGAGGGCCGGTCGTCGATGGCGCACTGCGTCGCCACCATGTGGTAGAGCTCGAGTTCGTCCGCCGCCGCCATGAGAACGAAGCCGGGCAAGCAGCCGAGGTAGGCGATGTCGTAGCTGCCCTGGTGCGTGACACCGTCGGCGCCGACCATGCCGGCGCGGTCGATGGCAAAACGCACCGGCAGCGACTGGATGGCGACGTCATGGACGATTTGGTCGTAGGCACGCTGCAGGAAAGTCGAATAGATGGCGGCGAAAGGCCGGTAGCCCTCGCAGGCGAGGCCGGCACAGAAAGTCACGGCGTGTTGTTCGGCGATGCCGACGTCGAACATGCGGTCGGGAAATCGCTCGGCGAAACGGTTGAGCCCGGTGCCCGAGGGCATGGCCGCTGTCACCGCGACAATCTTGTCGTCGAGCTCGGCTTCGGCGACCAAGGCGTCCGCAAAGACATTCTGATAGGCCGGTGCCTTGGGCTTCTGCTTGGCCTGGAGCCCGGTGACGACGTCGAACTTGGCAACGCCGTGATACTTGTCGGCTGCACTTTCGGCCGGTTCGTAGCCTTTGCCTTTTTTGGTGACGCAGTGGATGAGGATCGGCCCGTCGTGGTCGGTGTCGCGCACGTTCTTGAGCACCGGCAACAGATGGTCGAGGTTATGCCCGTCGATCGGCCCGATGTAGAAGAACCCCAGCTCCTCGAACAGCGTGCCGCCGGTCAAAAGGCCGCGGGCGTATTCTTCGGCGCGTTTGGCGTAGGTCTCCAGCTTGCGCGGAAAGCGCTTGGCGAGGTCTTTACCGTGCTGCCGCACCGACTGATAGGGCTTTGACGAGATGAGTTTCGACAGATAGGCGCTCATCGCGCCGACGGGCGGGGCAATCGACATGTCGTTGTCGTTGAGAATGACCACCAGGCGGCTGTGCCGCGCGCCGGCGTTGTTCATCGCCTCGTAGGCCATACCGGCGCTCATCGCGCCGTCGCCGATGATGGCGATGACGTTGTTGTCTTCGCCCGCCATGTCGCGGCCAACGGCAAATCCAAGACCGGCGGAGATCGAGGTCGAGCTGTGTGCGGCGCCGAAGGGATCAAACTCGCTTTCCTTGCGGCTGGTGAAGCCCGACAGGCCGCCACCCTGGCGCAGGCTGCGCATGGCGTCGCGGCGTCCAGTGATGATCTTGTGCGGATAACACTGGTGGCTGACATCCCAGATCAGCTTGTCGCGCGGCGTATCGAAAACGTAGTGAACCGCCGTGGTCAGCTCGACAACGCCAAGGCCGGCGCCGAGATGTCCGCCGGTCGTGGATACGGCGTCGATGGTCTCGCGGCGAAGCTCCTCGACAAATTGCCCGAGTTGACTCTCGTCGAGCTTCCGCAGATCGGCGGGCAGCTTGACGCTATCGAGCAGAGGGGTCTTGCTGTTGTGGCCGATTTCACTCACGGAACGCCTCACTAACGCATAAACTCTTGAAATTATTACGGCATCAGCCGGATTTTCGGCCCGGTCCGCCAAGGCCGCAAAGTTTAGCGCCGCCGCGCGACGACAAATTCGGCCACGTCCCTTAGAAGGTCCGCCTTTTGTCCGAAAAGATCAAGTCGCCCGCGCGCCCGCTCAACCAGCCGCTGCGCCTCGGTTTGCGCCCCCTCAACTCCGAGATGACCGACAAAGGTGGCCTTTTCCATAACGGCGTCCTGGCCTGTCGGCTTACCCACCTCTTGCGGCGACGCCAGGACATCGAGGAGGTCGTCGGCAATCTGAAAAGCCAATCCCAAATCGGCGGCATAGGCCAAAAGGGCAGCGCGCGCCGACGCATCGGCGCTGCCCAGGATGGCGCCGGCCTCGCAGGAGAAAGCGATCATCGCCCCGGTCTTCAGATTTTGTAACTGGCGAATGCCTTCAAGATCCAATCCCCCGCGCTGCGGTGAAAGGTCGATCATCTGGCCGCCGACCATGCCGGCGGCACCGGCTGCCGCCGCCAAGCCGGCAACCAGTTCGCTCCTCACCTCGGCCGCAACGTGGCATTGCGGGCTGGCCAGAATTGCAAAGGCCTCGGTCAGCAGGCCGTCGCCGGCGAGGATGGCCGTCGCTTCGTCAAAGACCTTGTGGACAGTCGGCCGGCCGCGCCGCAAGTCGCTGTCGTC
>JAJFGM010000540.1 GCA_021776145.1 Kiloniellaceae bacterium
AGGTCCCGCATGAGGTTGAGGATCTGCGCCTGCACGGAAACATCGAGGGCCGAGGTCGGTTCGTCGCAGACCAGGAACTCGGGGTTGCTTGCCAGCGCCCGGGCGATCGAGATGCGCTGGCGCTGGCCGCCCGAGAACTCGTGCGGGAATTTCTCGCCGTCGGCCGGCGACAGTCCGACTTGCAGCAACAATTCACCGACACGCTGGATGATCTCGTGGGCATCGCTCATCAGCCGGTGCGCGCGAATCGGTTCGGCGACGATGTCGCGCACGCGCCAGCGTGGATTGAGGCTGGCATAGGGATCCTGGAAGATCATCTGCAAGCGCCGCCGCAAAGGCGCCTGCTGGGCCCGGTTCTTCAGCAACGCCATGTCGGTGCCATCGAAAAGGATGTGTCCGCGCGTCGGCTTGTAGAGGCCGACCACAAGGCGCGCAACCGTCGACTTGCCGCAACCGGATTCGCCGACCAGGCTGAATGTCTGGCCCTTGGGGATCGCCAGGGAAATGCCGTCGACCGCCTTCAGGATGACGGTCTTCTTGCCTTCCAGAATGCGGTGCAGGAAGGGCGGCGAGACATCGAAGAACTTCGCCAGATCGACGATTTCGACGAGTGCGGAGGAGTCGTCGGCGGCGGCCGCCGACTGTTCCATGACGTCAACCCTCGCTGCCGGTCTTTGCTGCTTGATCGTAAAGCCAGCAGGCAGCCGAAGTGGCGCCGGCCGGCATGATGTTGGGTCGCTCCTGGCGGCAGCGTTCGAAGACCTTGGTGCAACGCGGGTTGAAGGCGCAGCCCACGGGAATCTCGGTAAGCCGCGGCATGGATCCATCGATCTGCGTCAGCTTTTCCTTCTCGTGGCCGACCACCGGAATCGACCCCATGAGGCCGTGCGTATAGGGGTGCCGGGCGTGCTTGATGACGTCCTGGACCGGCCCGATCTCGGCCAGGCGTCCAGCGTACATCACCGCAACGCGGTCGGCGGTTTCGGCGATCACGCCCATATCGTGGGTGATCAGCATCACCGCCGCGCCATGATCGCGGCAGAGGCGTTTCAACAGAGTGATGATTTGCGCTTGGATCGACACGTCGAGCGCCGTCGTCGGCTCGTCGGCGATGATCAACCGGGGACTGACGCAGAGCGCCAGGGCGATCACCACGCGTTGCCGCATACCGCCGGAGAATTGGTGCGGGTAGTTGTCGATCCGCCTTTCCGGCGAAGGAATCCCGACTTCCGAAAGCAGCTCCAGGGCCCGCGCGCGCGCTTCTCGGTCGTTAAGGCTGCTGTGGGTCTGAATGGTCTCGGTCAACTGCAGGCCGACCGTGTAAAGCGGATTAAGGCTGGTCAGCGGGTCCTGAAACACCAAGCCGATGTCGCAGCCGCGTACCTGGCGAATCTCCTCGTAGGGCAGATTGTCGATGCGCCGGCCGTCGAGCAGAACCTCGCCGCTGGTTATCTGTCCCGGCGGCTCGAGCAGGCCGATGATGGCGGCACCGGTCAGCGACTTGCCGGCCCCGGATTCGCCGACGACGCCGAGAACCTCGCCTTCATGAATATCGAAGGACACATCGTCGACGGCGGTCAGCACGCCGCGGCGGGTCATGAATTGCACGACCAGATTGCGCACTTGCAGCACGGGCGTGTTTTCGCCGGCCATGGTTTGCTTATCTCAGTTTCGGGTTGAGGGCGTCGCGCAACCAGTCGCCCAGGAGATTGACCGCCAAGACCAGAATCACCAGGGCGATGCCGGGAAAAATGGTCATCCACCACTCACCCGAAAAGAGGAAGTCGTTGCCGATACGAATTAGCGTGCCGAGCGACGGTTTGGTCACCGGCACGCCGACACCGAGAAAACTGAGCGTGGCTTCGGTGAGGATCGAAATCGCCAGGCTCAAGGTGGCGATGACCAGCACCGGTCCCATGACGTTGGGCATCACGTGGCGCAGCATGATCAGTAGGGGATGAATGCCGATCACCTTGGCAGCCTGGACGTATTCCTTGTTCTTTTCGACCAGGGTCGACCCACGCACCGTACGCGCGAAGTTGACCCACTGCGACGCGGCGATGGCGAGAACCAGGACGTAGAACTTAAGCTCCTCGTGCATGGCGCGCGGCAGCACCGAACTGACGATGCCGTCGATCAGCAGCGCGATGAGGATAGCCGGAAAGGTCAGCTGAATATCGGCAACACGCATGATCATCGAGTCGAGATGGCCACCGAGATAGCCGCTGAGCAAACCAAGGGCGGTGCCGAAAAGCGCCGCCAGAACGACCGAGGCAAATCCCACCGCCAGGGAAATCTGCATTCCGAACATGATCGACGAGAGCACATCCCGCCCCTGGTCGTCGGTGCCAAGGAGAAAACCCGGATCGCCGCCGGCTTCCCAGGAGGGCGGACGGAAGGCATCCATGAGGTTGAGCGTGGCGACGTCATTTGTGTTGAAGGGCGCCAGCCAGGGCGCCAGAGCGGCGCCGAGAAACAAGATCATGGTCACCACGAAGGCAACGATGGTCACCGGCGAATTGCGGAAACTATAGAAGACATCGCTGTCGAAGAAGCGGTAGAGGGAATCGCCGACCCGCTGGCCGAAACTCAACACAACCTGTTCGTCGCGGCTTGCCATTGTTAGTGCGCCGCGCCTTTGGTCTCGACGCGCAAACGCGGATCGACCACGTAGTAGAGCAAATCGACGATCAGGTTGATCATGACGAAGAACATGGCAATCAGAACCAGGTAGGTGCTCATCACCGGGATATCGACGAACTGGATCGCCTGCAGGATCAAAAGCCCCATGCCGGGCCAGGCAAAGACCGTCTCGGTGATGATGGAAAAGGCCAGCAGCGAGCCGATTTGCAGGCCCATGATGGTGATCACCGGGACCAGGGTGTTCTTCAGGGCGTGACCGTAGTTGATGGCACGGTTGGTCAGGCCGCGGGCGCGCGCGAACTTGATATAGTCGGTACGCAGCACTTCAAGCATTTCGGCGCGCACCAGACGCATGATGAGAGTCAGTTGGAACAGCGCCAAAGTGATTGCCGGCATGATGATATGCGACCAGCCCTTGGCGGTGAGAAAGGATGTCTCCCAGCCACCGACAGTGACGGTGCCTTGTCGCCCGAAGGTCGGCAGCCAGCCCAGCCAGACGCCGAAGACGAGAATGAGCAGAATGCCAATGAGGAAGGTTGGCAGGGATATGCCGACGAGGGAGACCGTCAGGAAGACCTTGCTCAGCCAGGCATTGCGATTGAGTCCCGTATAGACACCCATCGGGATGCCGATGGCGAGCGCAAGGATGCCGGAAACGAAGACCAGTTCCAGGGTGGCCGGCAGGCGCTGGGCGATGATCTCGCCAACCGGCAGGCCGAGCCGGAACGAGGTCCCGAAATTGCCGACCAGTGTATTGCCGACGAACTTGGCGAACTGCAGCGGTATGGGATCGTTCAAACCCAGGAGTTCGCGCAGGGCGTCGCGCTGTTCGTCCGTGGCGTCCTGACCGACCATATTGTTGATCGGATCGCCGACAAACTGAAACAGCGTGAAGGAGATGAAGGCCACGACGAGCATGACCGCTATGGCCTGGAACAGGCGCTGGACGATAAAGGCAAACATGTCCGCCTAGGGGTGTTGGCTACGGGTGCGGGGTAAAGAAAAGGCCGGGAGCCTTGGGCACTGCGCCCGAGGCTCCCGGCTTTAGCGCTAGTTCATCGTGACGTAACGCAGGTCAACGTCGTTGAAGGGCCGCT